>DASUVB010000378.1:0-4687 GCA_036373835.1 Flavisolibacter sp.
ATTCCCAAAGCTTCGGATCGCCTTTGCTCATGGCGGCGGTTCATTCCCCTACACGATCGGGCGGATCGAGCACGGTTTTCATGTGCGTCCCGACCTGGTGCAGGTCGACAACAATAAAAATCCCCGGGATTACCTCGGCAACTTCTGGGTGGACAGCCTGGTGCATGACCATTTTGCATTTCATTTCCTGATGGACATGGTGGGTGAAGACAAGATCTGCCTCGGATCGGATTACCCGTTCCCACTGGGTGAACACAGGCCGGGCGAATTGATCGAAAGCCTGAAGCTGGCCAATGAGATTGAAGAAAAGCTGCTGTACCGCAACGCGCTGGAATGGCTGAACATCGCCGTGTGAGATCAGCCGACGGGCTCCTGTTTTTCTGTTGTTGCCGGCGGGTACAATACTGATTCACGCTTCCTCATTTCTTCCGCAATAAACTTCTGGCTGTCACCGCCCGCTTCCAGGTGGCGGATGATCCGGCGGAAACTTTCATGATCGCGGTTCTGACTTAGCTTGAAGACATTGTCAAGATGTTCAACCTTCACTTCGAAAGCTACAATGGCAGGCATCAGCCGTGACGTGTAGGATTCAGGGAGATTGTCGAATGCCGTGGTAGCTTCAGTATTATTATTTTCAAAATGAAGGCTCAGTTTGCGAAGCAGGTCCGCCAGTGCCTGCTCACCAAGGAAGCTGATGGTGCCCCGTGCATGAACGGTCATGTAGTTCCAGGTGGAACCCTGGTAAGGGTTTGTGTACCAGGTAGCGCTGACGTAGGTATGGGGTGATGTGAACAGGCACAAAACATTTGGGTTCTTTTCGAATGCCTTGTGGTGGTCTGTCTGGCGCATCATGTGCCCGGAGAGGAACAGGCCATCTGCACGCTCCTCCAGGAGCAGTGGTATCTGCGTCGCTACAGGCGTTCCATCTTCAGCGCAACCGGTGATGGTGGCAAACGGGTGCGCGCGCATGAACTGCAGAACGCTTTCGGGATCCGTGTCCTTAAAATATGGCAGATTGTACATATCAGGTTATTTCTCTTCGACAACTTCGGCAACTTCTTCCGTCTTCATGTGCGCGTTACGCATGGACACGCTGCGGGCGACGGTGCCGGCAAACTCAATAAACGCACTTTTGGTGATCTCGTCATCTGTCATCATAACCGGAACACCAATATCGCCACCTTCCCGGATGCTCTGCACCAACGGGATCTGTCCCAGGAACGGAATTTCGTACTCTTCCGCGAGCCGCTTTCCACCTTCCTTTCCAAAGATGTAATACCTGTTACCAGGCAATTCCGCCGGCGTGAAATAGCTCATATTTTCCACCAGGCCGATGATGGGCACATTCATCTGCGCCTGGCCAAACATCGCGATGCCTTTCCTTGCGTCCGCCAATGCCACATCCTGCGGGGTCGTCACCACCACTGCCCCGGTAACGGGCGCCGTCTGCATCAGCGTCAGGTGAATATCACCCGTGCCTGGTGGCATGTCGATCACCAGGTAGTCCAGTTCGCCCCAATCCACGTCAGTGATGAACTGGCGGATGGCGCTGCTCGCCATGGGTCCGCGCCACACCACTGCATTTTTCTCGTCCACCAGCAGGCCGATGCTCAGCAGCTTGATACCGTAACGCTCCAGCGGGATGATCATACCCTTCCCGCCGACATCGGCCATCATCGGGCGTTCGCCGCGCACGCCGAACATGATCGGCACGCTGGGCCCGTAAATATCCGCGTCCATCAATCCAACTGCCGCACCATTTTTTGCGAGTGCCAGCGCCAGGTTGGCCGAAACGGTGCTTTTGCCCACACCCCCTTTGCCGCTCACAACAACAATGATATTCTTCACACCGGGCAGCACGGTACTTTTATCAGGACGTATGGTGGTTGTGCTGGACGTAAAGCGCACTTCAACATCCGCCCCGGGATCGACTTTCTTTACGGCTGCAATGCAGTCATTCTTGATCGTTTCCTTCAGCGGGCAGGCCGGTGTGGTAAGCACCACAGTAAAGGCTATTTTATTTCCGCTGATCTCGATATCACGGACCATGTTCAGGCTAACAAGGTCGCGGCCCAGGTCAGGTTCCTTCACAGTTTCCAACGCCTTCAGAAGTTCTTCCTGCGTCATAATAGATTTTGTTAATGAATCCGCAAAGTTAACCCCAAAGAATGAAGCACGATGAATGTATTAAAATTGTACCGCTATTTTTGATCACCAATGAAAAAGGTCCTGTTCCTGATACTTCTGGCTGCTTTTCTTTTTCCAAGGACTTCCCTGGGCCAGTTTGAAACCGTAAAGGATTCGGTTGTGCAGCTGTATGGGATCGTGATGACGGCCGATTCACTGGTAGGCATCCCGGCAGTAAGCATCACCATCAAGGGCTCCAACAGGGGGACCATGACCAACAACCAGGGGGTTTTTTCCATAGTTGTGCTTAAAGGAGATGTCATCGATTTTACGCACGTCAGCTACAAACACAAAACAGTAACGATCCCCCACAACCTCGAGGGTAACCAGTACAGCATTGTGCAACTGCTGGTGGAAGACACCACCTATCTTCCGGCAACAATTATCCGCCCGCGGCCCACGGCACAACAATTTTCGCGCGACTTCGTCAATACCAAGGTGCCGGATGACGATATTGAGATCGCCCGCCAGAATAACGATGTTGCGAAAAGACGTGTGTTGATGAAAACGCTCCCTGGGGATGGCCGCGAGGCTACGAGCGTGCAACTGCGGAATATTGCCAACCGCGCTACCTACCAGGGACAGGTTCCCCCCATGAACATCTTCAACCCCGTTGCATGGTCCGAATTCATACAGGCCTGGAAGCGCGGTGATTTCAAGAACAAGAATTAA
The DNA here is from genome assembly GCA_036373835.1 of Flavisolibacter sp. GTDB lineage: Bacteria > Bacteroidota > Bacteroidia > Chitinophagales > Chitinophagaceae > Flavisolibacter. The sequence continues at coordinate 2,860 of DASUVB010000378.1, forward strand.
CCCTCTTAACGGCAGGCCTCGCGACAGCGAAATTTCATTACGTTTGCGCCACCAAACAGGGCATATGAAAAATATTTGCGTCATCGGTGCCGGCACCATGGGAAATGGCATCGCACATGTATTTGCACAAACCGGGTTTCCCGTTTCACTCGTGGATGTTTCGCAGGACCAGCTCAACCGCGCGCTGGCCACGATCACCAAAAACCTGGACCGGCAGGTGGCCAAGGGCAGCATTGGCGCTGATATAAAGGAAAAGGCATTGAAAAATATCGTCACGCATGCATCGCTTGCGGCGGGCGTAAAGGACGCCGACCTGGTGGTGGAAGCCGCCACGGAAAATACGGACCTCAAGCTGTCCATTTTCCGACAGATCGACGAGCATGCACCGGAAGGCTGCATTCTTGCCAGCAATACTTCATCCATTTCCATCACAAAAATTGCGGCGGTAACGAAGCGTCCGCAGCAGGTCATCGGGATGCATTTCATGAACCCGGTGCCCGTAATGAAGCTTGTGGAGATCATCAACGGGTATGCAACAGATTCCAGTGTAACAGAAGCGATCGTTGCCCTGAGCCGGCAGCTGGGAAAAGTTCCCTGCGTGGTAAATGACTACCCCGGCTTCATTGCCAACCGCATCCTGATGCCGATGATCAACGAAGCGATCTGCAGCCTGTACGAGGGCGTTGCGGGCGTTGAAGAAATCGATACCGTGATGAAGCTGGGAATGGCGCACCCCATGGGCCCGTTACAGCTTGCGGATTTTATCGGGCTCGACGTGTGTCTCAGTATCCTCAATGTGCTGCATGAAGGTTTTGGAAATCCCAAATACGCGCCCTGTCCCCTCCTGGTAAATATGGTCATGGCCGGCAGGCTGGGTGTAAAGGCGGGCGAAGGCTTTTACACGTACACGCCGGGTTCCAAGGACCTGGTGGTGAGCACCAGGTTCCAATAAAAATGCCCCCTGGCGGAGGCATCATCTCTCATGTGATGGAGGCTTAGTTTCCTAACCGCGAGGCAATGCCAACGTGATACATGAAATGATAGTTGTTCGTATTCACGCTCACCGGGATCCTGTATTGCGCGCCGGTAAATAACATTGTATTGTCAAGATTGATACGCAGGCCCAGTCCCAGGGGGATGATGGAACCGAAGCGATTCTGGAAAAGCGTTGCGCCAAGTCCGGCGCTGGCATAAGGCACTACCAGGTAGGTATCCGGAACAAATTTGAAAAGCGCGGAAGCATCAACTTCAAGCAGGAAGCTTTTATCCGAGCTTTTCTTGCCAATAACCGCGTCACGTGCAAACGATGCCGTTGCCGTGGCCGCAAAGTCAATATGTTTTTTCAGTCCACGAAAATAATGGACCCCGATGCCGGCCGACATCTCATTGAATTTCGCCCACTGATCATTGCCGATCACGTTGCTCGTGGATGTGGCGCGTATCCTTTCAGCAGTAACGAAGTCATTGAACAGAAAACTGACGCCGATATAATCCTTCTGATCAGTATTATTTTGTGCGGAAGCGACAGAACACAGCAGCATGCAGGCAAAAAATGCGGCAGGGATTTTCTTCATAAACGTTTGTTTGGTTATGCTAAAATAATCTGTGTCGGGTAAAGTTTTAAATAATTTATCCCCGGCTCATTTCCGCTCCAGCACCTCCACCTTCACCTGCGTAAGCCCACGCTTGATGTAGCCCAGCTTTTCAGCCGCCGACCGGCTCAAATCCACGATCCGCTTCATCCTGGGGTGCATGCGGTCATTGGTCTTTACCACCACTGATTTATTATTGCGAAGGTTCGTAACCCTGATCCAGCTGCCCAGTGGAA
>DASUVB010000379.1:0-8818 GCA_036373835.1 Flavisolibacter sp.
GGGAAGGCTGTAAAAGCGCATGATCTCCGGAAGGAACCAGTTCTGCTTTGTCGGTTCTTTTTTCTGCACGCCAAACACCGCGAACGCAGCGGTATAGCTTTGCAAAAAGGCGCCCATGTGGTGAAAATCATCAAAGAAGAAGTCTGCAATTGGAGCCTGCGGCGACGAAGCCTTTAATGCCGGATGCGCATCGGGAAGCGCCGCGGCGGAATAAAAGCCGGGATACGAAATGCCAAAGATGCCCACCCTGCCGTTATTACCCGGTACGTTCTTCACCAGCCAGTCGATGGTATCCCATGTATCAGAGCTTTCATCGATTGCCGTCCTGTTTTTTACATCGTTCCCGGGAATGTTCGGCGTCATATTATCGAACAGCCCTTCGCTCAGGTACCGGCCCCGCACATCCTGGAAAGCGATGATGTAGCCGCTCTCCACCATGTAGCGGGAAGGATGGCCATAGGTTTTGAAATCACCATAGTTGCTGACATTGTAGGGCGTGCGGTTCAAAAGTATGGGCCACTTTACCGACTTGTCCTTTGGAATATAAACCAGGGTATACAGCCTGATACCATCACGCATCGTGATGTTGTACTCCACTTTATCATAATGCTGCCGCATATACAGTGAGTCCTGGTTCTGTGCATGTGCAAGAGAACAGGCGAAAATAACAGCCGTAAAAAGCATGTAGCGCATGGGTGCAGTTTTAACACCCAATCTAATTACAAATTGTGAATGGTGCACCGTAAATCTGCTGAATGGTCGGTGTATCGCGGAAACCCCGGGCGGCCTTATTACCGCTGGTTGCGCGATTCGTTGTCTGCCTGTTGCTGGTCGCGCGCATCGGGGATGTCCTCGATATTACCCGTCTCACGCAGGTACTTCTCCGCGTTTTTATGGAGCACCTGGTTATCCTGTTCCTGTGGCAGCTCCGCCGGGGAAGGATTGCTTGCATTACCGGTTGGCGCCGCAGGCATGCGGCTCTCCTGTTCGTTGTCTTTATTTTCTTTCATATATCAAACCGTTAATTCATCGTGCCTGAGCCAGCTCCGCACAACTTACTATCGTCATATAAATCGCGTCAGGGATTCCCTATGGTTTCATCATTTCCTTCGGGAATGTCCGATTCACGTCCCCGCGGGGTTGACGGCCGTGCCGCATCCTGCTGTGGCTCCTTGCTGACCCGGGTGAAGTTGGGCACATAAGCACCCGCATCCTGCTGACCTTCGCTGCGAACGGGCTGATCAGGTTCCTGCTGACGATCGGGGTGAACCTGCCGATCCTTTTGCTGTTTCATGATTTGCTTTTCAAATGGGCCGAAAAAACAGTGCCAAAGGGAGTTTCTCCAACCCTGCATAGCCTGTACGACATCAGCGCCCGAACCCGTGTCAATGACCACCTTCATGAAAAACGCTGACGGTGCTCATTTCACACGAGCAACGGTGCGTGAACCTTCGCTGTACTGTTCACCTAAATCTTCTGTCATGAATGGATGGAACAATTCCGAATACGTTACAGCTCTGATCATTTCAAACCTCGTAGTGTTGATCATCCTTTATTTTTCCATCAGGCAGCAGCGCGTAGCACGGCTCCTGATGTTTCTTCTTTTTATGTGGGCAGGAATTACCAACTGGTATGTTGCCACGCACAACCCGGAAGCTTACCTGCAATACGCAGATCTTGCATTTATTGCCTGGTACCGGGATTTTATCAACGGCTGGTTCAGGAATAATGCTCTGTGGTTCATAGGGCTCATTGCAACCGGGCAGCTGGCAATTGCAATATCCATGTTGCTGAAAGGATGGATGTTCAGGACAGGTGCTCTTGGCGGAATGATCTTCCTCCTGGCGATTACGCCATTGGGAGTGGGCGCAGGCTTCCCGTTCCCATTGATCGGGGCGCTGGCATTTTACCTGCTGTACAGGCGACCGTTTGTTGATTATCTGTGGCGGAGCGAGTATACCTTCCGGCCGAAACGAAGTAAGTTGTCAGCCCAGGCATAAAAAAAAAGCCGGGTGAAACACCCGGCTCCTGAAGTTTATTTAACGTGCTTGTTCACAACTTTTGCAAGCTCGAACATCGAGATCTGTTCTTTTCCAAAAACAGGTCTCAGCTTTGCATCAGCGTTGATCATCCTCCTGTTCTTTTTGTCCTGCAGGTTGTTCTTCTTGATATACTCCCAGATCTTCTTAACGATCTCGGTCCTCGGAACTGGCTTGCTGCCGATGACTTCAGCAAGTGTATTGCTGGGTGTCATGGGAGCCATGAACGCTGCATTAGGTTTTCTTGCTGATTTCTTTTTCGGAGCTGCTTTTTTTGCTGCTTTTTTTGGAGCTGCTTTCTTAGCTGCCTTCTTGGGAGCTGCTTTCTTTGCTGCTTTTTTTGGAGCTGCTTTCTTAGCAGATTTTTTTGCTGCTTTCTTAGAAGCCTTTGCCATAAAAATTAGAATTTAGGATTAGTAAAACATGCTTACTGTCCACTAATTTAGTATGATACTTCTGATACTCCTAATAGAGTTATCAAAATTTGTCAACAGTTTCATTGGGAAAATGTGCTTTTTCCCACCGCAGTACCTGCACCAGGGATTCCTCCGGGTACCATTTTTCACCAGTACAACCGACGTTTTTTCCGGCGAAAAGGCCGGGCGACGCGCCACATAAACCCTGTCGACACCATCGTATTTTTGCAGAACAATATGGCGCGCCAGGTCGACTTTCGTGCAATTATAAAAACCAACTACCGGGAGCCAAAGCCGCGTACAACGGGCATTACAGAGATCCGGGGACCCTACTATTCCGTGATGGGGACGAATTACCTGCAGGATGTTCTGCACACCATGAGTCCCTGGATCGATTCCCTGAAATTCGCCGGCGGCTCTTTTGCGGTGATCCAACCTGCGGCACTGCGCGATATCATCCAGATGGCACACGAATACGACGTCCAGGTCTCTACCGGGGGATTTATGGAATATGTCCTGGCACAGGGAAAAAACGGGGTTAAAAAGTATATCCAGGCCTGCGCCCAGGCAGGATTTGATATCGTGGAACTGTCAGCGGGGTCCATATCACTGTCAACTGATGACTGGCTGCGGCTGATCGAAATGGTAGAGGCTGCGGGTATGAAGGCCAAACCCGGGGTAAGCATACAGTTCGGCGCAGGTGGTGATACGGATCCGGAGCAGCTGGCGGCATCAGGTTACGGCGATGTGAGCCAGGCGATCAGGCAGGCCGAAAAATTCCTGCAGGCGGGAGCCAGCATGATCATGATTGAATCAGAAGGCATCACCGGAAATGTACATCCATGGCGTAACGATGTGGTTACAGCATTTACAGAGGCGCTTGGCATGCAACATCTCATGTTCGAAGCCGCTGATCCGCCGGTATTTGAATGGTACATAAAAAACTATGGGCACAGGGTAAACCTGTTCGTGGACCACAGCCAGGTGGTGCAACTGGAATGCCTGCGACAGGGCATCAGGGGAACGCAGCAAACCCGGGGACGCATCCAGGGGCTGGACTAGCGCTGAAGCTGTCACGGGAATGTCGATTTCCACGTCTCTAATTCAATTTTAACCATACTGTTTCGACAGGCAATACAATTACCCATTTACTTTACAGTGGGTTAAAAAATTGTTTCGGTATTCATACCCTACAATTTTTTGTGGCCTCCTGTTTCTACGGGAGGCCTTTCTATTCATGGACACCGGGTGAGCTGCGCCCGTGGGAACCGGATTGTTCATTAATTTTATCCTACGCCAACTTAGCTCAGCTGGCAGAGCATTTCATTCGTAATGAAAGGGTCGTCGGTTCGAATCCGATAGTTGGCTCACTCCTTCCGCACCTTCCTGTTTAGAAATATTTTTGCGCAATCGAATGGTTGCATATATTTGCAACCAAGTGGTAGCAAATTAACGATGATGAGAAGAGACGTATTTCATGCGATAGCCGATCCCACCCGCCGTGCAATACTCGGCCTGCTGGCCGTCCAGGCGATGACACCGAACGGGCTGGCCGAACATTTCACAACCTCCAGGCAGGCTATTTCCAAACACGTCAAAATTTTGCTGGAATGTGAACTGATCAAAAGTTCGCCGTCGGGCCGTGAGATCTATTACCAGTACGCACCGAGGAAACTGAAGGAGGTTGATAAATGGCTGCAGCCCTTCCGCGACAAATGGGAAGGCAGGTTCAGCCAGCTGGACCAGGTATTAAAAACCCTAAAGCATACATCATGATTGAAACCAGACAGACGAACTTCACGAAAGATTCCGTCAACAAGAAGATCATTGTAGAAAGAGAATTCGATGCGCCCCTGGCACAGGTATGGCGTGCGTGGACCGAAGCCGAACTGTTGGACCAGTGGTGGGCGCCACGCCCCTGGAAAACGCGGACGCGCTCCATGGATTTCCGCGAGGGCGGTGTGTGGCTGTATTACATGGAGGGACCCGAAGGTGAAAAACAATTGTGCCGCGTAGACTATGCCACGATCCGGCCGGAACAAAGCTTTACAGGCGATGATGCCTTTTGCGATGAAGCCGGCAATATCAACCGCGACTTCCCCGTAATGCACTGGCAATGCCATTTTTCAGGAACGTCCTCGGGAACGCTGGTAAGGGTCGAGATCACTTTTGACTCTGAAGCCGATATGGAGAAGATCATCGAAATGGGATTCCAGGAAGGATTCACTGCCGCACATGGCAACCTGGACGAATTGCTGGCGCGCTGAATTGCAGACCTGGTCATGCCCGCCGTCAGGTGATAAACCGGATTTTGCCGCATATGCCCCGTAAGATGGCGGTGGTGCACAGGTATGGGCAAACGAAATGAGGATAGCTTTGTTGAATAATTACAAGGAATGAATCTGCTTACAGGAACCAACCAGCGCTTACTTGATACCGGAATCCTGCTCGTCCGTCTTGTTGCAGGTGCTATACTTTTTGCTGCCGGTGCCGGCAAGCTGTTCGGATGGTTTGGAGGATTTGGACTCGACACGACCCTGCAATTGTTTTCCAACAACCTGAAGATCTCCGGCTTTTGGGCGTATTTAAGCATTTACACGGAATTCATCGGCGGCTTCCTGCTGGCAGTCGGGCTGTTCACCAGGTTTGCCGCCTTTGCGTTGCTCATCAACATGATCGTGGCTACGTGGGTGTCCGTGCCCAGCGGGATTCTTTCGGGCGCTTCGTACCCGTTCAGCCTCGCTATTTCCGCACTCGCGATCCTGCTTACCGGCCCATTGCGTTACAGCGTGGATTCCATTATTGCCAGGAAACCCGTTGTTACCAGGGCGCCGGCAAAAAAAAGGCGATAAAGAAGAAAGAGAAACAGGAAGAAGAAACAGCAGGGCTGTTAAAAGTGTAAGGTTAAAAGTTACATGAACCCGGCGTTCCCGGCCGCACCAGCTGCCAATGTTCAAAGTGTAATGTTTTGCTGCGCTAAAGCTTCGGCGCCGGCGCACGGCCAAAGCTTCTGGCGACGGACGTGGGCGAAGCTAACCAACGAGCAAACCGCCTTCGCTGTCACCTACGCTAAGTTTCGGTGACCAGAAAGCTATGGCGGGCAAAGCCAGCAACAAGTATCCAGCAACAAGCAACCAGCAACGCACTTGCGTCTCGGTGATCCCGCCTCCCGGCTCATGGCTCACGGCTCTCTACTCCCGGCTCCCGCCTCCCTACTCCCTACAACTCCCACGCACTCACGTACCCGTCATGCGCCTGCGCGTAGCTGATGAAATCTCCATAGAAACCATACTGGGATAAAGTGGCGCTGTCGCCGATCACGACCAGCTTTTTGCGCGCTCGCGTCATCGCGACGTTCATGCGTCGCACTTCCGACAGGAACCCGATGCTGTTATCAGAATTGCTTCGCGTCATGCTGATATACACCACGTCGCGCTCCTGTCCCTGGAAACTGTCAATGGTATTGATGGAAACAGTTCCCGGCTGCCATGAAAACGACCGGTACATTTCTTTCAGCAGCTCCACCTGGTGCCTGTACGGCGAAATGACGGCGACCGAGGGCGCTGTATCATCCTGGAAGTGCTGCATTAATTGTGCGAGGTGCCTCAACAGCAAAGCGGCTTCCTCGGGATTACTAATGCCACTGTCTTCTCTTTGTTCCTCGTAGCCGCAACCTGCTGTATCTATAAACAACAATGGCCTGTCACCGGGAAACAATACGTGGCTGGCAACACCATCATTCGCCACAAGCCGGCCCTGGTAAAATTCCTGCGAGGAGAAATTCATGATCTGCGCGTGCATGCGGTATTGTTCTTCGAGCAGCACCACCGCTTCAGGATGGTGCTCCACGCATTTTTCCATCAGCGTTTTCCCCAGGCCGCCCCGCTCCGCAACCAAAGACTTAATGGTTGGTGGCAGCTGGCAATGATCTCCCGCCATGATCAGTCGGTCAGCACGTAGCACAGGTATCCAGCATGCCGGCTCAATGGACTGACCGGCTTCGTCGATGACTACCGTGCGGAATGTTTTTTTGCGGATTGTATAATGGCTGGCGCCGACGAGCGTGGCAGTGATCACATGTGCCCTGTCAAGGATGTCGTTCGCGATATACTGTTCTGTATTTTCTATTTCACGGCGGATATTACGCGCCTCTGCAAACAGCGCTTTTCTCTGTTCCCGTTCGGCCGGGCCGAAGCTGCGTTTGTATTTCTGTGCAAGATCCCGGTATTCCGCTGCCTGTTTTTTCAGGCGCCGGATCTCTTTCATCGAAGCATGGGCATCCATACGATGATCCAGCGTCAGCTGCAACTGCTTTTCAGATACGCGAGCCGGGTTGCCCACGCGCACGACATTCAGACCCGCATCGGTGAGCCTTTCTGACAACAGGTCAACCGCTGCATTACTGGGGGCGGTTACAAGAACCTGCTGCTGGTCGCGCCGCCACATGGCAGCGATTGCCTGCACCAGTGTTGTAGTTTTACCGGTGCCTGGCGGGCCATGAACGATTGCCAGGTCTTTTGCGGCAAGAATCTTTTCAACGGCCAGGCGCTGCATGGCGTTTAGTGCAACAACGGGAAGATGTTCCGGTAGAAAAAATTCAGGCGCTTCCATTCCGGTCAGCACCCGCACCAGGCGACCCTCCTGTTTTTTCAGCTGTCGCTCGGCTGCTGCACGCAGCGCCTGCTCCATTTCCGTGTAGCTGTTGTCGTCAAATACGGCATCCACCCCGAGCCTTCCCTCGCGGGTCCATCGCGGCAGTTCATCAACGCGCAGCGCCAGCTTCAGGCGGTTCCCGCTGATGTGCGTGATCGTCCCTTCCAGGCGGTCGGTCTTTGGCTGATAGTTTGAGAACAATGCTGCCGTCATGCCAAACCGCAGCTGGTGCATGATGTCCTGGTGGGAAGTGCGTTCCACTTCGACCGTCAGATAATCTCCAAGCCCCGGCTCTGAGTCCCTGATGGCCACCGGGAACCAGGTCATCCCATTTTCGCGGCGTTCGTTCACCGGCAGTGTAAGTGTCAGCTGTTCGAAAATCCTGCGATCTTCCTCCTTCTCCGTAAGCAACAGTTGGCGCAGGTTCGAAAAATATTCCATCGGTCAAAGTTGGCCATGAATCAGGAAAAAAATCAACCAGTCAGCAACTAAGCATTCCAAATAACTGCTACACTGTTTCTGTGTACTTCCGGTAATTATCCAGGATGCTTTGCCATCCATCGCGTTGCATGTCCCGCGGGTTTGTCTGCTCCGGATCAAAAGTTTCAGCTACATCCACCCCGTTTTCGGTCTCGGTGAAGGTTACATTCACCTTCCTTCCGTCTTCCATCGTGTAGTCGATCCGCTTCATGGGGTCAACCAGGTCGTAAGTGCCGCCAAAGTCAAAGCCCATGCTGCCATCCCGTGCTTCCATGCGGCACCTGAAGCTGCCGCCGGTGCGCAGGTCATTTTCTGCAAACGGCGCGTGCCAGTCGTCGGACGCAAAATTCCATGCGGTGATGTGGTTTGGCGACGTCCATGTTTCCCATACTTTTTCAATGGGGGCGTGAACCGTTGTGCGGATCGTGATCTTTTCGTTGGTAATCGTGTCCATGTTGATGATTTTACGACACAAACTTACAAGTACCTGCGTGAAATACAGGGTGCGATCACGCCATCTACAGGGCACATCGCGCATGACCAGGTGATCCGGCGCTATTTGCATTCATAAACAAATGTCTCCGTGATGTTCCCCCAGGTGATACCCGTGAGTTTCTGGCCTGCGTTCACTGCATAGGTCCTGGTAACACTGAATCCGCTGTTGCTGATCTGGATGATGTTATTGGCGGTGCTGTACAGGATCAGCATGGTTTCATCGAGGTACGTCGCCGCTGAAGCATCGTACATCCAGAAATAATCTCCTACGGGCTTCAGGTAATTCGGCTGGTTATCGTAGCTGAGCGTGATCGTTTCGGGTGGATAGCCGAAAAGGTTGTCGGTATACACCAGCTGGGTCGCGTTGTTGCCGGTCCAGGTGATCGCGTATTCCTGTGCATTGGGATTCACGACACCGCCGGAAACCTGGTGCGAGGCAATTTTTGTAAGCTTTCCGGAGGTATAGGTATAATTCACCAGCTTTACTTTTGCAACCGAGGCGCCAACCTGTTGAAAGCTCTCGATCGAAGAAAGCGTACCATCGGAATTATAGCTGAACTGGTAATACTGGATCATGGTGCCTGCGTTCGAATAATCAGTGATGCGTACCGGGCGGTCACCGGAATACTGAAACGTTTTATAGCTGGAATTGTAGCGCGCGTCGGTTACCTGGCTTCCGGTATATGTCAGGCGTACGCTGTCGTTGAAACTACCGGGTTCTGTAACATAATGACG
>DASUVB010000380.1:0-14221 GCA_036373835.1 Flavisolibacter sp.
ACATGTTCGTGTCGCCCGACGGGCACTGTTCCCTGGCCACGCGGGTGCCGCAGTGCATGGTAATGCACGACATCGGGATCATTCATTTCCCCGGGGCATTCCGCAAATTGCACGCAGCCTATTATAAATGGTACGTTCCTAAATTCCTGGAAAAGGCGCGCGTCATCGCAACGGTGTCAGAATTTTCAAAGAATGATATTGTCAGCCGCTATGGTGTCAAACCTGAAAAACTACAGGTGGTTTTCAGTGCAGCCCGGCCTGTGTTCAGGCCCGTTTCCGCAGAAGTATGCGAAAAGGTAAAGGAGACCTGGACCGGTGGCCGCGAATACTTTATTTATGTAGGTGCGATCCAGCCGCGGAAAAATGTGACCAGACTGCTGAAGGCATTTTCGCTGTTCAAGAAGCGGCAGAAAACGGAAATGAAGCTCGTGCTCGCGGGGCGCATGGCGTGGAAGAACGACACGTTCATCGAGCGGTTGAAAACCTATAAATACCGGGACGATGTAGTGCTGACCGGCTACCTTGCCGAGGATGAGCTGGTGCGGCTGACCGCCTCGGCGTATGCCCTGGTATATCCCTCGCTGTTTGAAGGCTTTGGTGTACCCGTCCTGGAGGGCATGCAATGCGATGTGCCGGTGCTGACATCTGGGGGTACCTCCATGCAGGAAATAGGCGATGATGCGGCATTGTATTTCGATCCCAGTGACCCGGCCGCCATTGCGGAACAGATGATGCGCATCTACAAGGATGAAGACCTCAGGGCACGTCTTGTCGCACGCGGGCGCGTGGTATCATCCCGCTTCACCTGGGACCGCACGGCGCAGCTGGTGTGGGAAAGCATGATGAGGGGAATTTGAAATGTGGCCATATGGAAATTTGAAAATGGGTATTATGGACGCGTGGGTGGGTGACAGCTTCGGAGTTATCTTCGCCGCAAAATAGTCATGGCAAAATCTACTATAATCATTGATGTGGACCTTGATGAGAAACGCATCCCCGCATCTATTCAATGGAAAGCTACCGACAGCACAATTGAAAGGCCGCAGGAGGCAAAGGCAATGATGCTGTCGTTCTGGGACGGTGCAGAAAAAACGGCGCTGCGTATTGACCTGTGGACGCAGAAAATGATGGTCGACGAGATGGCAGATTTTTATTACCAGACGCTCATGACCATGGCGGATACCTTTGAGCGCGCCACGCGCCAGGCGGACCTGGTGAATGAAATGAAAACCTTCGCGAAGGAATTCTACCGGAAATTCCAGGAGCAGCAGCTGCGCGACCAGAAAGCATGATCCTTCCAACAAAAAATATATTATGAGCCTCGAACAAACGGTCATGGCGGAAATGAAGGAAGCCATGAAGTCAAAAGACGAAGCAACGCTGCGCGGACTCCGGGCCATCAAGGCGGAGATCATCAAGGCAAAGACGGAACCAGGTGCCGGTGGTGTGATCACGGCGGAAAAAGAAATGTCGATGCTGCAGAAAATGGTAAAGCAGCGCAGGGATTCGCTGGAAATATACCGGCAGCAAAGCCGCGCCGACCTGGCGCAAAAAGAGGAGGAAGAGATCGCGGTGATCGAGCGGTTCCTTCCGAAACAGCTTTCTGCTGATGAACTGCGCGAAGAGATCAGCAGGGTCATCGCTGCTACCGGCGCATCGTCGCCGGCAGACATGGGAAAGGTAATGGGCGCCGCCACGAAGGAACTGGCCGGGCGTGCCGATGGGAAAACGATTGCCGCCGTGGTGAAAGAACTTCTTGCAGGCTAATATGCTGATTGATATTATTGCACTGGTGCTGCTGGTGATGGCTGCCTGGAAAGGTATCAGGAAAGGCCTTGTGGTTGCGGTCTTTTCATTCGTTGCATTCATTATAGGTCTTGCTGCAGCGCTGAAGCTGTCGGCTGTAGCCGCGGAATACATTGGCGATGCCGTGAATGTGTCACAACGATGGCTGCCTGTACTGGCTTTTTTCGCCGTATTTTTTATCGTGGCGCTGCTGGTGCGACTGGGAGGCAAATTGGTCGAAGGTGCTACCCAGGCAGTGATGCTTGGATGGCTGAACCGGCTGGGCGGTATCATTTTTTATGTACTGTTATACGGTTTCATTTTCAGCATCATCATCTTCTATGCAGACCAGCTGCACCTGGTGAGCGACAAGGCAAAAGCGGTTTCGCTGATCTTTCCTGTTCTGTATGCCTACGCACCCGAGGTGATGGAGATACTGGGTAGTATCATCCCGGTTTTCGGTGATATGTTCCAGCAGTTGCTCGAATTTTTTGGAAAGGCGTCGGCTGCGGATCATCCGGCATAATATTGATACTTTACATAATGGCATGCGAATGAAGCATTGGGGTAAAACAATTATTTTAGCAAAAATTAGCCTTAGCTGATGCAGTACCAGATCAAAGAGCAGGGAAAGTTCAAGTACATCGAAGAAGGTAATGGGGAGCCGCTTGTGCTGCTGCATGGCCTGTTCGGTGCACTCAGTAATTTCCGCGACCTGATCGAGCATTTCAGGCATCATTACAAGGTGGTGGTCCCCATGCTGCCGTTGTTTGATCTTGACATCCTGCATACTTCGGTCGGTGGTCTTGCCAAGCATGTACACAAGTTCCTGGAACTCCGCGATTACCGACAGGTGCACCTGCTGGGGAATTCGCTCGGCGGCCACGTGGCACTGGTCCATGTGCTGAAGCACCCGGAACGCATTAAGTCGCTGACACTTACCGGCAGTTCAGGACTTTTCGAGAACGGTATGGGCGATACCTATCCGCGCCGCGGCGACTACGAATACATCCGGAAAAAAACGGAGCTGACCTTTTACAACCCCGCCGTGGCCACGAAAGAACTGGTGGACGAAGTATTTGAAATTACGCGTAACCGGTTGAAGGTGATCAAGATCATTGCCCTGGCCAAGAGTGCCATACGCAACAACCTGGGTGAAGAGCTCAATAATATCACCCAGCCGACGTTATTGGTATGGGGGAATAATGATACGATAACACCGCCCTTTGTCGCCCGTGAGTTTCACAGGCTGATCCCGAACAGTGAGTTGCATTTTATTGACCAGTGCGGCCACGCACCCATGATGGAGCAACCGGCGGAGTTCAATGTGATCCTTGATAAATTTTTGAAAAAACTCGGTGAGCCTGCAACAGTTGTATAGTCCGGCTTGTCTTTATAATAACCGTTGCTATGTTAACACGTGAACTCATATCGAACGCCATTCCTTACCTGCACAAAGAGGACAAGGTCCTCCATGCGCTGCAGCTGATGAATGACTATCACGTGGCCCACCTTCCAGTCGTCGAAAACAACAGCTATCTCGGAATCGTAAGCGAAGAGCAGTTGCTGCAGAGCGACGATGACACCACCATCAACCAGCTACAGGTAACAGACGGCACTACATCCGTCCAGGGAAAAGATCACTTTCTCAAGGCTATCCATACCGCAGTCGTCAACAAGCTGAGCATTGTTCCGGTTGTGGAAGAGAAACAGCTGCTGGGGATCGTTACCTATACCGACCTGCTCCGTAACGCCTCGGAATTCATGAGCCTTAATGAGCCCGGTGCTTTGCTGGTGCTGGAGATCGATGGCCGTAACTATTCATTTTCAGAGATTAACAGGATTGTAGAATCAAATGACGCCCAAATTACCCAACTGAACACCTTTACAGAACCCGAATCCGGGGTAATGTTCGTGACGATCCGCGTCAATAAAATGGAAGTGTCCGACCTCCTGGCCACCTTCCAGCGTTACGAGTACAACGTAAAGTACTATTTTGGGGAGGAGTTATATGAAAATGAGCTCCGAACCAACTATGACAACCTGATGAATTACCTCAAGATCTGAGGTGCACGTCATTTTTTCCGGTAAAATTTTAGCTTAGTTTTAAAACGGGTATCATATTCGTAATAGATAAGGTAATTAGGTACCAGATGAGATTCATTGTCAGATACAGCGTCCTGTGCACATTGACCGTACTTTCCCTGAACCTGCCAGCCCAGGTAGGTGCACCTGAAAACGCGATCATCTTTTCTACGGATGGATCGGCCGGCCCGGCTGACGATAACCGGCAATTCGTGATCCGCGAGATCTCCATTAACGGTAACGACAAAACCAGGCCGGCTACCATTCTTCGCGAGATCCCCTTTGAAATTGATCATGAATACAGCCTGAGCACGATCGCTGAACAGTTCTATGAAGCTAAAAGGCACCTTATGAACACCGGGCTCTTCCGGAATGTTGTTGTTTCCCTGCGCAGCCTGCAGGGCTATGATGTGTATATCCAGATAGATGTGCAGGAACGATGGTATATCTACCCGCTCCCGTTCGTTCGCCCGATTGACAACAGCTTTTTCACCTGGGCTACGCAAAAGGACCGGGACCTGGAACGCCTGAACTACGGGGTACGCATTACCCACAAGAACTTTACAGGCCGGAACGACCGGCTGTATGTATACCTGATGAACGGGTACACCAAGAAAGTGGAGCTGCATTATAATAACCTGTACCTGGACCGTGACCTGAAGTGGTATACCAGCTTCAATATGCAGTATGGCAAGAACCGCGAAGTGAATTATATGACGATGGAGAACAAGCTGATGCCGCTGAAGGCCACAGACCGTTATCTCCAGACCTTCTTCCGTTCCTATGTCACGCTGAATTACCGTAAGGCTATCAAAACCCGCCATACGCTGGGTATCGGCTTCGAATCCGAAAAGGTAGCAGACTCCGTGCTGGCACTGAACAGTGAATATGCCACCGGTCGGTCTTCGGTAAAATACGCCCAGGCATTTTACAAGGTGTCCTATGCCGACCTCGATTTCATACCATACCCCACGAAGGGATATGCTGGCGAGGTAACATTGGCAAAAAAGGGCTTTAACAGCAATACCATTGATATGTGGCAGCTGGTAGCGAAGACCACAGCTTACTGGCCGGTTGGCGATAAGAATTTCGTGAACCTCCGCCTGGTTGGTTCCATGAAGCTGCCCTTCGAACAGCCTTACATAGCACAGCAGTTCATTGGTTACGACGGGATGCTGATGCAGGGTTACGAGAAATTTATTATTGATGGCGTGGCAGGTGGTTACATGAAGGCTTCCATAGCACGCCCGATCTTCAGTACGGTGCTTCGGGTACCGGCCCACAAGGTCAATTACAAGCTGCAGCGCTTCAACACCATCCCCCTGCAGGTATTCGCCAAGGGCTTCGTGAATGCAGGCTATATCTATAATACCAACCCCCAGACCAGCCTGCTGAACAACAGGATGTTATATTCCGGCGGCTTCGGAATTGACATTGTGACCTTTACCGACTTCGTGGTGAAACTGGAGTGGAGCTTCAACCAGTTAGGTCAAAACGGTTTATATTTACATCCGCGCAATAATTATTAAACCGTTCACGGGCACGTGATGCTGAGATACCCGGCATCCCGCCGGACGAACAAACTGCTTACTTTGAAGGTAGCTATCTACAGCCGGGTGCTGGAGTCAACACAGCAGAAAGATGTGCAGTTGTTTTTCGATGAGCTTGAAAAAGAGGCGATTACAGCGGTAATCTACCAGCCTTTTCTCCGCGAGCTCAGGCGCTACATCACCCTTCCCGAAACCGTAGAGACCTTTTCCAGCCACGAAGAACTGAATGAAGAGATCGACGTCCTGATCAGCCTGGGTGGTGACGGTACCATGCTTGATACGGTGACGCTGGTCCGTGACAAGGGTATTCCCGTGGCGGGTATCAATTTTGGCCGGCTCGGCTTCCTGGCCAGTATCGGCCGCGAAGAGATGACGGAGGCCGTAAAGGCACTCTCCCGCAGGTCTTTCATCATCGACCGCAGGTCGCTGATACACCTGGATTCCAACGTTCCCCTGTTTAATGAAGCGCCGTATGCCCTCAACGAATTTGCCATTCACAAACGGGATACATCGCCCATGGTGAAGATCCACACCTATATCAACGGCGAATTGCTGAACACATACTGGGCCGATGGCCTCATCCTGGCCACGCCCACCGGTTCCACCGGGTATTCCCTCAGTTGCCAGGGTCCGGTGGTGTTCCCGGAGTCCGGGTCGCTGGTGCTGACACCCATTGCGCCGCACAACCTGAATGTCCGGCCTATTGTGATCCCTGACAACTGCATCGTTTCGTTTGAAGTAGAAAGCCGGGCGGACGACATCATTTGCGCCCTCGACTCCCGCCGCGAGATCGTGGACAAGAACGTCCTGCTGGCGATACGCCGGGAAAACTTCATGCTGAACCTGGTGCGGCTCAACGAGAACAATTTCCTGCAGACCCTGCGCAACAAGCTTTCCTGGGGACTTGACAAGCGCAATTAATTCTTGCGGGTCATACCAAACATTGCTATTTTGCGTTCAATACTGTGCTTAACAAGTTATGTTTATGAGAAAGTTCCTGGCGACTGTGATCATCTGCCTGCCAATATCCCTTTTTGCCCAAATGGCTGTAGTGCAGGAAGGCGAATTTGGTGTGGCTGCTGGTGCCGGTCATTACTTTGGCGACCTGAATACCAGGGCGCACCTGAACCGGCCGAAAGTGGCGGCGGGCATCTTCTTCCGTAAAAATTTCGGCAACTATATCGCACTCCGCATCGCCGGCAACTTTACGCAGCTGGGTTATTCAGATGTGTATAATACGCATAATGAATATATGCGTCGCCGCAACCTGAGCTTCAATACCAAGGTATGGGAACTGGGCCTGCAGGGTGATTTCAACTTCTTCCGCTTTGTTCCCGGTGAGCCGGGCCTGAGCTTTACACCTTACCTTACACTGGGTGCCAGTATTTTCAACTATGATCCTTATGCCTACCTGGGCGGCCAGAAATATTTCCTGCGGCAGCTGGGAACCGAGGGACAGGGCGATTCGGCTTATGGAAAAGCATACAGCTCCATGGCCATTGCCATTCCTTTTGGCGTGGGTGTCAAATATGCGCTTAATGAGCGGGTAAATGTTGGTTTTGAAGTGCTGTACCGCTATACCACTACCGATTACCTGGATGATGTGAGTAAGACCTATGTGGACCCGGCGATCTTCCCCCCGAACCCCGACGGGACGCCCAACGTTGCCTTACTTCTGTCCGACCGCTCCTATGAAACCGGCACCCCGATCGGTTTTAAGGGTCGCCAGCGGGGCAACAGCCGAAACAAGGACCAGTTTGTCACGGCCATGTTCTTCGTGAGCTTCAACCTGCAGTCGTATAAATGTCCTTCGGCTGACTAAACAATTCTGAATTCTTTATGACGCACAGCCCCGGCTGTGCGTTTATTTTTGCAGGCTACCGGCAGTATGTGTATACTGCTTAACTTACAGTGAAATGTCAGATCTTCTCGCGCAAATAGACAAGAATCGGCTGCCTTCGCACATTGCCATCATCATGGATGGAAACGGACGCTGGGCGCGCGAACAGGGACACGACCGGCTGTATGGCCATTTCCATGGCGTGGAAAGCGTGCGCAACATCGTGGAAGGCTGCGCGGAACTCGGCGTAAAATACCTGACGCTCTATGCATTTTCCACGGAGAACTGGGACCGCCCGCAATACGAAGTGGTGGGACTGATGGAACTACTGGTCAACACCATCAGGAACGAAGTGGAAAGCCTCGACAAGAACAACATTCGCCTTCATGTAATCGGCGATCTGAACATGCTCCCGGATTATGCACGGAAGGAATTGCAGGAAGCACTTGACTTTACAAAGGAAAATACGGGCCTCAACCTGATCATGGCGCTCAGCTACAGTGGCCGCTGGGAGTTGCTGAATGCCGTAAAGAATATTGCCTGGGAAGTGAAGAATGGTACCCTCAGCGTAGAAGAGATCGATCATCATACACTGGAACAATACCTGTGCACGAGCGGATTCCCGGATCCCGAACTGATGATCCGCACGAGCGGCGAATACCGCATCAGCAATTTCCTTTTGTACCAGCTTGCCTACGCCGAGCTTTATTTCACCAACGTACGCTGGCCCGACTTCCGGAAAGAAAATCTCTACGAAGCCCTGATCGACTACCAGCACCGCGAGCGCCGCTTCGGAAAGACCAGCGAGCAGATGGCGACTACGTGAAACGGGAAGTTTATGGCGGTTGCTGGTTGCGGGTTGCTGGCTGCTGGTAAGTAAAGCCTGAAACACTCATTGAACCGTTCTCAAACCTCAAACTTCAAACCTCAAACTATCAGAAACCTAATCTCTTTTTTCGGAACGTATCGCCCTGTTTCATAGGGCTGTTTTAACAAAACCGATTGAAATTTCCCTTTAATTTGCCCATCCAAACTGCGTTTGATTCACGTTCCATTGACTGAACTACTTATATGCAACGACTTATACCTGCATTCCTGGCCTCTTTTCTATGCTTTTTTTCACTGATCACGTTTGCGCAGGAGCCGGTTACTTCAGTCGATCCTGACCTGCTGAACCTCCAGAACCAGCGCGTACCGAAAGAATACACCATCCGTTCGATCCGTGTTACGGGTGTCAACAGCCTCGATACTGCCATTATTTTATCTATTTCAGGTCTGCAGGTGGGTCAGCGTGTCGTCATTCCCGGCGGGGATGATTTCGGCAGGGCGATCTCTAACCTGTGGCGGCAGCGGTTCTTCAGCAATGTGCAGGTATTTATTCTCGCAGTTCATGAAGACCAGGTCGACATCGAGCTGAATGTACAGGAGCGGCCGAAGCTGGGTAATTTCAGGTTCGTTGGTCCCCGGAAGACCGAGGTGGAAGAGCTCCAGACAAAAGTATCGCTGGCGAAACAGACCATCATCACCGAAAATACCAAGCGCAATGCCCGCGAGTCCATAGAAAAATATTATCGCGAGAAAGGCTTCATGAATGTGAAGGTCCGCATCGAGGAGAAGCCCGACCCCGAATTCGTGAATTCCAATTCGCTGACGTTCTATGTTGACAAGGGCAAAAAAGTCCGTGTCAGCCAGGTTTCGTTTTTCGGGAATGAAGCAGTCAGCGACATACAGCTGAAAAAGCAGATGAAGGGCACCAAGGAGATGATGAAGCTCACGCTGCACCCGGAAGAGACTACGGGCCCTTATGGCGTTAACGAGAAAATGCGGTTCAGCGAATACCTGAAGAACTGGGGCTTCCTTTCGGCAACGCAGACGCGCAACCTGCTTGATCCCTATTTCCGCTTCCGTCCCTTCAGCGGCGCGAAGTTCGACCAGGTGAAATTTGAAGAGGACAAGGAAGCCGTGCTGCAGCATTATAACGCGCTCGGCTACCGCGATGCGCAGATCGTGGGCGACACGCAATATTATGACTCGGAAGGAAACCTGCGGGTGGACCTGCTGGTGAGCGAAGGCGCGCGCTATTATTTTGGAGATATCACGTGGAAAGGAAATACTAAGTACAGCGATTCCATCCTGAACGTGCTGCTCGGCATCCAGAAGGGTGATGTGTACAACGTAGACATTCTCAACCGCCGGCTGGGCAAGCAGCTCAGCGCGGAAGGTGGTGACATCAGCGGGATATACATGGATGACGGCTACCTGTTCTTCCGTATAGAACCGGTAGAAACTGCTGTTTACAACGATACGATCGATTACGAGATCCGCGTGGTGGAAGGACCGCAGGCCAGGATCGGTAATGTAACGATATCCGGGAACGAAAAGACCAAGGACTACGTGATACGCCGCGAGCTGCGTACACTTCCGGGTGAATTATTCAGCCGTTCTGACCTGATCCGCTCGCAGCGTGAACTGGCAGCACTGTCCTATTTCAACCAGGAAAAGATCGCCCCCAATATCGTTCCGCACCAGGAAGACGGAACTGTAGACATCAACTGGAGCCTGGAGGAGCGGTCGTCAGACCAGCTTGAGCTTTCCGCCGGGTGGGGTGGCGGTGTCGGCCTTACCGGTACACTGGGCGTTACTTTCAACAACTTCTCCATTAAAAATATTTTCAAGCGCGAAGCATGGGATCCGCTGCCCCAGGGCGATGGACAAAAGCTCAGCCTCCGCTACCAGTCGAACGGCCGTGCCTACAGCTCGTACAATTTCTCTTTCACGGAACCCTGGCTGGGTGGCCGCAAGCGGAACTCGCTGACGCTGGCATTGTACCACAGTAAATTTTCGAATGCGTACGACTACCAGACGGGCCGGTTTGACAAGCAGAAATCCGACACCAATTACCTGAAGACAACCGGCGTGTCTGTGTCTTTGGGCAAGCAGCTCAAATGGCCGGATGACTTTTTCAGCCTGGTCTACGCAGTCAACTTCACACAGTACAAGCTGCGGAATTACTCTGGGGTGTTCCGGCTGGACAACGGTGAATTCCTGGACAGCGCAACCTCGAACAATATCAGCTTCAAGCTCGCCCTGCAGCGTTCTTCGGTGTATGACCCGACCTTCCCGAGGAGTGGCTCGAACTTCGTGGCCAGCGTCCAATTCACGCCACCGTATTCGGTATTCAATCCCGACCTGGTGACGTCGAACAACCCGTATAAGAACCCGGAATATCATAAGTGGCGTTTCAATGCGGAATGGTTTGTGCCCGTAGGTAAGCCGCTGGGTGCCGAAAAGAACCGCCAGTTCGTTCTGAAGCTTGCCGCCAAGTACGGCTTCATGGGACGTTACAACAGCAAGCTGGATTTCTCGCCGTTCGAGCGCTTCCAGCTGGGGGGTGACGGTCTTACCAATAATATGGGACTGCTGGGGTATGACATCATTGCACTGAGAGGATACCCTGTATTTGAAAATTCGGATCCTTCGGTGAACAACCCGGACCAGACAAATGCCACGCGGTTCTTCACCATTTTTAACAAATACTCCGTGGAGCTGCGGTACCCGCTGGTGATCAACCCGACGAGTACCATTTACGCACTGACTTTCTTTGATGCAGCGAACGGATGGTACAATTTCAAGAACTATAATCCGTTTAAGCTGCGACGTACGGCTGGTGTGGGCATGCGCTTCTTCCTGCCGATGTTCGGGTTGCTCGGGTTTGACTACGGTATAGGCCTGGATCGTTTCAAATCGGGCCAGACAGGATTAAAGGATGCTGCGCGGTTTACCTTCATGCTTGGCTTTGAACCGGAATAATGAATCATTCAAAAAGCCTCAATACAATGAAAAAGTTTTTAATTCTTGCCGTATGCACTGTGCTGGTTGCCGGTGTGGCGCAGGCACAGCGGTATGCGATCATCGATACCAAGTACATCCTGGACAAAATGCCGGAGTACAGGCAGGCCCAGAAGCAACTGGATGATGTCACGGCACAATGGCAGAAAGAGATCGATCAGCTGCAATCGGAGCTGGATCGCATGTACAAGGATTTTGACGCGGAGCAGGTGATGCTGAGCGAGGAGTTGAAAAAGAAGCGCGAAGACCAGCTGTTCATGAAGGAAAAGGCACTCCGTGACCTTCAGCGCAAGCGTTTCGGCTTTGAAGGCGATCTTTTCAAAAAGCGCCAGGAGCTGGTAAAGCCCATCCAGGACAAGGTTTACAACGCTGTGCAGAAGATCGCCGTACAGCGCGGATACGATTTCATCCTCGATAAAAGTGAAGGAATTACGGTTATATTTGCCGACCCAAAACTTGAAAAAAGCGATGATGTGTTGCGGGAGCTTGGCGTGAAGTAGTCAAATATTTGTAAAAACGAACGCCAATGGCAACCAAAGCCGGCCAAAACATATCATACATAAACACAAATCAATCTAATGAACAGGATTAAAATTCTTTTGCTTGCTTCCGTTATCACGCTTACTGCGGGAAGCGCCATGGCGCAGAAAACCGGGTATATCCGGGTGGATGATGTGGTGGCACTGATGCCGGAAACAAAAAACCTGCAGTCTGCTATCGAGAAATTCCAGACCGATTCGCTCCAGCCCCGTTTTAATTATACGCTTGCTGAATACAGGCGCAAGGACAGCATCGTCAACGGCAGGGATTCGTTAAAGACACCGGCCGTGGTTCGTGCGAAAATGCGCGAGGAAATGCAGAATGACCTGTATGAACTCCAGAACTGGGAAAACATCACGCAGCAGATCCTGCAGAACAAGCAGGAAGCGCTTCTCGAACCATTGTACCGCAAGGCTGTTGAAGCCATACAGCAGGTAGCCAAGGAAAATGGCTATACGCATGTGTACACCAAGGATGCGCTCCTGGTGGCTCCGCCGAACGATGACCTGCTTCCGCTGGTTGCGAAAAAGCTCAACCTGAAGCTCCCGGGAACCGCCAGCACGTCACCTGCTGCACCCAAGACGAAACAATAATCTATAATAATATTCCAACCCCCGCCCTGCGGGGGTTTTTTATTGCCCCGGATTTGAACTTTCATAATTTCAGGCATGCAACCGATCGGCGTTTTTGATTCCGGCTACGGCGGGCTCACGGTACTCCGGGAGATCATCCGGGAGCTTCCGCAATACGATTACCTGTACCTGGGGGACAATGCCCGGGCGCCCTACGGCACCAGGAGCTATGAAACTGTATACCGATACACGCTGCAGTCAGTAAAGTGGCTGCTTCAGCAGGGGTGCCCCCTGATCATTCTCGCCTGCAATACTGCTTCGGCGAAGGCCTTGCGGACCATCCAGCAAAAGGACCTGCATCAACTGGATCCAAAGGCGCGGGTGCTCGGCGTGATCCGCCCCACGTCCGAGATCATAGGCGATTATTCAAGGACAGGGAACATCGGCATCCTGGCTACCACGGGCACCGTGCAATCAGGCTCTTATGTGATCGAGATCGAAAAATATTTTCCCGGCCTGCGCGTGGAGCAGGAAGCATGCCCCATGTGGGTGCCGCTGGTGGAGAATAACGAACACTTGTCGGACGGCGCTGACTATTTTATCAGGAAGCATATCGACGGCATCCTTTCACGAAAGCCGGACATTGATACAATACTTCTTGCCTGCACGCATTATCCCCTGCTGGCGGAAAAGATCGGGAAGTTCCTGCCGGAAGGTGTGCGGGTGGTGTCGCAGGGAGAGATCGTAGCACACAGCCTCGGGGACTATCTCCACCGCCATCCCGAAATTGAAGAAAGAATTTCCCGCGAAAGAACGCGTGTGTTTTACACCACCGACTCGGTGGATGATTTTGAAAACAAGGCCACGATATTTTATGGCGCGCCGGTACAGGCGAAGCATGTAGACCTGTTACAGGAAATGGTGTAATGTTGATTATTTTGGTTATCGGAAATCTCAGATCGCAGATCTCAGATCTCAGATTTTATTGCGAACCGCAATCTGCGAACAGCGATCCGCGAACAGCAAACCGCGAACAGCGAACTGCGAACCGCGAACCGCGAACTGCAAACCGCGAACTGCAAACCGCGAACATAAGCAGCGTTTCGTGAGACTACTCGTTCAATAACCCCTGGAAAAGCTCCAGGAACTGCGCAACGTGGAAGCCATCCATCAGGGCGTGGTGCACATGTATGGAAACCGGCAGCATCTGCCGGCCACGGTCTTCCGTCATTTTACCGAAAGCAATTTTGGGGATGCTGTCGCGAAACGAAAAAGCACGGGCATTGGAAAAGCCGGTAAAGCGGATCCATGGCAGGGAGGTATAATGGATCACGTTTTCACCGGATGTCGCCGGGATCAGCGTTTGTTCACTGCGTACGCGGTCAATTTCTTTACGCGCGGCTGGTGCAAATACTGCAAAGTCTTCATGGTAATCCATGTAAGCGAAACCAAACGTACCATCGGGGCGATTGATCGTTGGAGACGCGTGGACGACATCATGAACCATAACGTCGTCACCCTGTATACGGTAGCGGAAAGGCTCGGTCCTGTTGGCGGCCGTTAACGAGTGATGCAGGTATGCCAGGAAGAATGAGTCCCCGTCGGCCTTCGCCCGTGCAGCCGTGCGGGTGCAGTCCACTTCCGTGCATAGCCCGAAGAATGGTTCCTCGAACCGGTTAAAGAACCGGAAATGTTCGCGGCGCGGCCAGGTGGACATGTCAAGCTTTTGCATCATGCAGCAGGTGTTTCAGTACATCGCGGATGTGTTCCGCCTCGTGAAAACGATCGTGTTCAATATGGTGTTCCACCTGCTCATGCGCCCAGGTAGTGTGGTAGGGGATGTGGATGCTGTTACCACCGATGTTTAGTACCGGTAATACATCCGACTTCAGCGAATTCCCGATCATCATGAACTGTCCGGGCTGGATATCGAGGTGGCGGATCAGCTTCAGGTAATCATTTTCCTGCTTGTCGGACATGATCTCGATATGGTGAAAGAA
>DASUVB010000381.1:0-6099 GCA_036373835.1 Flavisolibacter sp.
TTTGCGCGGACGGAAGAAATGCACCGCAACCTTTCCATGCAGTTTGAGAACCGCGAAACAACAAAGACCTACAACGGTTTTGTGCTGGGAAAACCCGCCGACAGCGAAGGCGTGATCAATGAACCCATTGCGGAGCATCCCTCGAAAAAAGGGGTGATGACCGTGTACCGTAAGGGAAAAGAGTCAGTCACGGAATATAAAGTGTTGGAAAGCTTTCGATTCCTCTCCTGGATGGAATTTCGCATCCTCACCGGAAGGACCCACCAGATCCGGGTGCACATGAAACACCTGGGGCACCCGATCGCCTGTGATCCTGTCTATGGGGATGGAAAGCCGGTGTTTGTCTCGCAGCTGAAACCACATTATAAATTATCCCACCGCGAAGAAGAAGAGCGGCCGTTGCTGAACCGGCTGGCGCTTCATGCCGCTTCGCTGGCCTTTACCGGCATGGATGGAGAGCAGTACGAGTTAGATGCGCCGCTGCCTAAAGACCTGCATGCGTTGCTGAACCAGCTGCGCAGGCACCAAAAATAATCCCCGCCGAAGCGGGGACCATAATTATTATCCTTCCGGCACCGGCGTGTACCGCAGGTATGGCTTCACCACCTTTACACCCTTCGGGAATCTCTTGATCGCATCATCGGTTGAAACGGCTGTTGCCACGATGACGTCCTGTCCCGGCTTCCAGTCTGCAGGCGTAGAAACGGGCTGCCGTGCGGACAATTGCAGTGCGTCGATCACGCGCAGCACCTCCTGGAAATTCCTGCCGGTAGATGCAGGATAGGTGATCATCAGCTTGATCTTCTTGTCGGGCCCGATGATGAACAGCGAGCGTACGGTCTGTGTTTCGGACGCATTCGGGTGGATCATGTCGTACAGCTCTGCCACTTCCCTTTCCTCGTCAGCAATGATGGGAAAGTTCACGGAACAGAGTTGCGTTTCGTTGATATCATTCACCCACTGGATATGCTTGTCGAGCGGATCAACGCTCACAGCCAGCACCTTTACATTGCGCTGGTCAAATTCTTCCTTGAGTAGGGCGGTCTTACCCAGCTCCGTGGTACACACCGGCGTAAAATCGGCCGGGTGCGAAAAGAGGATGCCCCAGCTGTCGCCGAGGTACTGGTAAAAATCAATTTCACCGGCCGTGGTCTGTGCCCTGAAATTTGGGGCGGTATCGCCCAGTCGTAAACTCATACATTTTGTTTTGGGGTTAACAATTTATTCCCTGATCTCGATTTCATAGCTGATACGGCAGGTCTTCTTCAGCATAGCAGCAACCCCGCAATATTTTTCGAGCGATAAATCTATCGCTTTTTTCACATTGGGACGATGATCTTCCTCCACCCGGATGCGGTACACCAGGTCGATGTGCCTGAACACACGCGGGTGCTCGCTGGTCTGTTCCGCCTCCGCGGTGATCTCCAGCTCCGCAAAGGGCACCCGCATCTTTTCCAGGATCTCCACTACGTCCACACCGGAGCAGGCGGCCAGCCCGGTCAGCAACAGCGCCTTGGGACTGAAGCCGGTGGCTGCGTCCACCTCGAGCTTTCCCTGCCGCTGGAATGAATCAAACGCGTGAGCCGATTTCCATATGGTTGTTGTTTTCATATCAGGTTGTTTGTTCTGTAATGTCCTTCAGGCTGTGTTTTTCATTCTGTAACGCGTTATCCAGGGTCCAGTCAATGGTGCGTTTCAGCTCGTGCTGCCGCACGGGGCAATCCGGTTTCTTGCAGATGTGGCACTGGAAATAAAGGCATCCGTCATTATGAACGAACATTTCAAGCGATTCCCCGAAATTCCGCCGGATCAGGGCTCCCAGCGCATCCACTTCGGCATGCGCCTGGTTCACGTTCAGGTACCAGGGAACGGTCAGGTGGCAGTCCAGGTGCAGCACATTGCCGTACTTGATCACCCGAAGGTTGTGCAGGTCCACCCAGTTGTCGTGCCGGTTGGCCTCAAGCACATCCACCATTTTCTCCAGCAGCTGCATATCCGCTTCATCCATGATGCCCGCGAGAGAAGTACGGATGATCCTGTAGCCGGTGTAGATGATGAACAGCCCGAAACCCGTGGCAACAACGGCATCGATCCATACCAGGCCGGTGATGGCAATCAGGATCAGGCCACCAATAATAGCTACCGTGGACCATGTGTCTGATTGAAGGTGCCTGCCACTGGCCACCAGGGCCAGCGAATTGTTCCTCCTGCCCACGCGCAGTGAAATGAAACCCAGCACCCAGTTGATAACAGCAGTGCCGGCCACCAGGTAAATACCAATATCCAGTTGCCGGATCTCGGATGGATAGATCAGGTGCTTCACCGCGCTGTAAATGATCAGCAGCCCGGCCGACAGCACCAGCGTACCCTCCACTGCGGCTGACACGAATTCTGCCTTGCCGTGACCGTATGGGTGATTGATGTCGCGCGGCTTCGCCGAAACATACAGGCTGTACAGCCCGATAAAACCGGCGGTGACGTTCACGATGCTTTCCAGCGCATCGGTAAGAATGGAAACGGAATCGGTCAGGTAATAGGCCGTGAACTTGGCGACCAGTAATACGGAAGACGCTATGGCGATCCACCGCTGAAGCCTGAGATTTTCCTGCGCGCTTTTACCTGCCACCGTAACTTTTTCAAATATTAAATGACCGACAGATAACGGTCCTGAACATAATTCCAGTTCACAACTTTCCACCAGTTCTTTACATAATCCGCACGCTTGTTCTGGTAGCGCAGGTAATAGGCATGTTCCCATACATCGAGGCCCAGCACGGGAAAGCCTTTCATTTCAGCGACATCCATCAGCGGGTTGTCCTGGTTGGGCGTGGAGGTGATGCGCAGCTTCCTGTCACCATCGACGATCAGCCATGCCCACCCGCTCCCGAACCGGCTCATCGCAGCATCGGTGAATTGCGTTCTGAATGTTTCAAATGATCCGAATGCATCCGTCAGCGCGGTGGCGATCTGTCCCGACGGCACCTCCGCACCCGATGGCGACATGCACTTCCAGAACATTTCATGATTGTAATGACCACCGCCGTTATTACGGAATTTGGCAGAATATCTCGACACGCGTGAAAGGGCATCTTCCAGGGGCTTGTTCATGTCGACACCTTCCGCACGGGCGGCGTCCTGCAGGTTCGACGCGTAGGCGCCTGCGTGGCGGGTGTAATGGATCTCCATGGTTGTGCCGTCAATGGCGTCACCCAGGGCATTGTAGCCATAAGGCAACGGCTGCTGCGTGAACGACGTGCTGAAACGGCTGCCCGACACGGACGCGGCTTTTTTCTGGGAAGAACATGCACTCAGTATCGTTGACCCGACCCAGAGGCCAAGCCCCGCTTTCGTCGTATCCAGCAAAAAATTTCTCCTGGTTTGCATGGGTGTCATAGCGAAAATTTTATTGAAGGTACAAAGTTATGCAGCCCGCTTCCGCCTGATGAATGCGCGCAAGCGTCTCCAGCTGCGGAAATAGAATTCCTTATTCAGCAATTGCGAATCATGCATGGCCTTGTAGGTAAGGAACAGCCCGAGCGGTATGAGGAAAATCGTGGAAAGCCACATGCCGATGTGGGGAGGCAGCGTCCCTTCCTTTGAGAACTTCTCTCCCGTGGTGCTGGAAAAATAAAACAGCATGAAAAAGATGATGGAAAAGATCAGTGGCGTGCCCAGCCCACCCTTGCGGATGATGGACCCGAGCGGCGCGCCGATCAGGAATAGCACCAGGCAGGCTACGGACAGGGAGATCTTCCGGTGCCATTCGATCTGGTGCTGCCGCATATTGCGTTCCTGGTCCTCGTACTGCGCTACGATGATCTCGGCATTCACGCGCATGGCATTGACACGGTTGCTGATGCGCTGCTGCACAGAGCTTCGGATAGTGTCGGGGACCAGCGAATCGATCTCCACCGGCTTCACCGCAGCTGTATGCACCTTCCAGCCGCTGTCCAGGTAATTCAGGCCCGACATGGCGGAATATACTTCCGACTTCACCCGCTTCGCCATGCGATCACCTTCACGGTTGATGGAATCCATGGCGCGTTCCAGCTGGCGCATGCTGAGCATTTTGGCGTTGTTGCGGTTCACGCTGTCCGCCGTGCGCTGCTTCAGCCCGAATGCGCCCAGGTCGAACTGGCGCTTGTATTCTTTGAACCCGAGGCGGATATAGTCTGTCTGCGTGGACCCGCTGGTGCCGCGCTCCTCGTAACGCCATCCGTTCTTCATCACGAACTCCAGGTAGCGCTTGTTCTCCGAGATCCGCATCAGTCCATCAGATGCCACGATGAAATTGTCCTGCAGGCCGGCGTTCCTTTCGTAGATAATGATATCCCGGATGATGCTGTCCTTTTCCTTTTTGCCCACCTTGATCGCGAAGCCATCCAGCTTGTCGTAGAACACGCCTTCCTTCAGGTCGAACGATGGATTGGCGTGGACAATATCACCCAGCAGTGTGCGCTGCTTCAGGTTGGCCACGGGTATCATGTAATTGGCGAAGAGAAAAGCGATGCCGCAAATAACGATGGTGACAAAAAACAGCGGCTGCATAAAACGCAACAGCGAGATGCCGGCAGATTTGATCGCCACCAGCTCGTAGCTTTCACCCAGGTTGCCAAATGTCATGAGGGACGATAACAGTACGGCAAGGGGCAGCGCCAACGGCACCAGCACGGCGCTCTGGTACCAGATGAACTCGAGGATGATACCGGTGCTGAGACCTTTGCCTACAAAGTCATCGATGTACAGCCAGAAGAACTGCATCACCAGTACCAGCAGGGTAATAAAAAACGTAGCGATGAAAGGCCCGATGAACGCCCTGACAACCACCCTGTCCAGTTTCTTAAACACCTTGATTAGTTTCTACCTTTAATGATGGAAAGTTCAAAAATACATCTTTCGGATGCTGAGAAAGAGCTCGTACTCAATGCGGAAATCATCTTAACAAAAAATAGGATCGTCCGCAAGGCCATTGAGCTGCTTGCCGTGCTGCAGGAACACATGGTGCAGGCATCCCTACTTCCCATCACGCTTCCGTCCACATCACCCAAAATATCCCGTGGTGAAAATTACCGTGGCCTTCCTTACGCGATCCTTGATTACCCGCGCATTTCACACGACAACAGCATCTGCTTTATTCGCACCATGTTCTGGTGGGGACATTTTTTCAGCAGCACGCTGCACCTGTCAGGCCTGTACGCACAGCAGGCACAGGATGTTCTCGCTGTGTCATATGAACCATTGCGGCAACGTGAATTTTTTACGGGGATCGGTTCCGATCCATGGGTGCATCACTTCGACGGTGATCATTATGTAGCAATGAGCGACCTGACACCGGGCGCATTCGCGGGAACCCTCCAGGGAGAACATATCAAGCTGGCTGCCAAATGGCCGCTGACACTGTGGGAGGCATCACTGCCGCAATTACTGGAAAGCTGGAAATTCCTGGGCGGGTTAATTACCCAGTCGGTGAAATAGGTCCTTTACCTGGTGGTCCCAGAGAAGGCTCTGGTCCTTGATCTCTTTCTTGTCGGCGAAGTCTTTGATTACAAGGATGGTCTGGTTCGTGATCTCGGATTTTTCGATACTGAATTCAAAGTATTCGTCCTTCGGAGCGTGCGACCAGTGAAACCGTATGAACTTTTCTTCCTCGCTGTCAACTACTTCCGCTGTATCCTCTGAGCCATTCCAGGAAAAGCTGAATATTCCGTCCTGGTCGTCCACCTTGTCCGCAAACCATTCCTGCAGGCCGGAGGAAGTGGCCAGGAAGTCATATAGTATTGCGGGTGAACACCTTACGGGATATTCCAGAGTATATAGCTGCTTTTTGCTCATCATTCTTCTTTAAAACATTCTGATCAGGGGCTGCAATAATAGAAAATTAATCCATCCCCCAAAATTTTTGCAGATTAATTTTTAGGGGCGTTCACCTGTCAAAAAAGCCACTTCAACTAAAAAGTTAAAAATTTTTTTTTTCATATTGAGCATTTTGCTAATTTGGTTACATGTTCAGCAGGATATGCTGAGTGCCGAACCGAACTGTGATGGATATTTTGGGATCATAACCAAAACTTGACTAACACTGCTTAACCTTAAAATAAC
>DASUVB010000382.1:0-2938 GCA_036373835.1 Flavisolibacter sp.
CAATGCTCACAAGTACAGGCTTGTTTTCCTGCTTCGCTTTTTCAAAAGCTTCCGGTCCCCAGGGATACCAGTCCACAGGGTTGTGGGCATGCTGCAACAGGTAGGGACTTGTTTCGTTTGCGAGTCGGTTGGGCATGGAGAAAAGGTAGGCCTTTAATGTGGCAATTTGAAAATTTGAAAATTTGAAAATTCACCGGAGAAATTGTCAATGTTGCTATGTGCAATATGCCAATTGGTACCGGGCCAATGGAGTTCCGGATCATAATCAATAATGTGCCAATGGAACGTGCAATGGAGTTACGGGCCAAACAAATAAAGCAGGGGAGCACTTTGCTCTTCCTCTTCCTCTTCCTCTACCTCTTCCTGTTTCTGCTTATTTCTTCTTTGTTTCCGCTGCCAGGAATTTCTCCAGCGCGGCTACCATGGAGGGAGCCTGGGGTTCGGGAGCCTTGATACCCAGCTTCAGGCCGGCTTCTTCCACGGCTCTTGAAGTGTTGCTGCCAAAGGCGCCGATGACAGTGCCGTTCTGCTTGAATTTGGGAACGTTATCAAACAGGCTTTTCACGCCGCTGGGCGTGAAGAAGCAGATCACATCGTATTCGTTCCTGGTCAGGATGTCCCTGACATCGTTGCTGGCCGTGCGGTACATGAACGCCAGTGAAAAATCGCAGTTATTGCTTTTCAGCCAACCGGTGATCTCGCTGTCCTGCTGGTTCTCAGAGCAGACATACAGGAACCTTTCGTTGGTCTTGTGCTTGCTGATGACGTCGAAAAGGCTCTTGTTAGTGCCGTCGGCGCCGTAAAAGACCTTGCGCTTACGGTACAGGATAAACTTCTGGAGGTACAGCGCAACGGCTTCGGTAATGCAGAAATATTTTGTGTCCTGGGATACGCTGACCTTCATCTCTTCGCATACCCGGAAAAAATGGTCTATGGCATTCCGGCTGGTGAGTATAACACCGGTATAGGTTTGAATATCAATCTTTTGTTTGCGGAATTCTTTGGCAGGAATCGGCTCAAGCCGGATAAAGGGATAGAAATCGAGATCCACATCGTACTTCCGCCCGAGCTCAAAATACGGCGATTTGTCACTCTCAGGCCGCGGCTGCGTTATCAATACCCTCTTTTTGTGTTTGGCCGTTGAAGCGGCCTTAACCCCGGTTTTTACCATATAGCGGTTCGGCTAACGTTATGCAAATTTAATATGTTCCGTCCAGAAATGTCAACAACAGTTTGTTAATCAATAAAAGCGGTGCGATTTCGAACGCACCCAAATACAACATGAAATGAAAGAAACTGATATCTACTTTCCTGTGAATGGATACATACGACAAAAAATAGCGGTACGCGAACAGGCCTCCCAGCACCACGAGTCCCGTTGTCAGGACCGCCCTGAAAGCCGATCCGGTGGTAAAGGATAAGACCACGACAAATGGAAGCAGCGCGATGCCGATGATCTTGTTCGTGGTAAATACGATAAAAATATAAGTGTCCACCGCCTCTGCGAGCTGGAAGATCCATCCCATCAGCTTCAACACCAGGTATTTCACGCTATAGATCAGGATCAGGCCAAGTACCCCGTAAGCGAACAGCATCCAGAAGTTGAACGCATGACGCTCGCTGAAATGCTGGATCAGCAGCGCAATGAACATGGCGCCGCTCAGTACATAAAATATGTTCAGAAGCAGTGACGCCAGGGGATTTTGCAACAGCGGATCCTTCATCTGGCGCTGCTTGACGGACCGCCTGAAAAAAAGATCCACCAGCTCCTGCAGGTAGCGCCCGGAACTGTTCCGGATCAGTGCGAAAAAAATCAGGAGGCCGATCAGCGAATAAAAGATGCTTTCCTTGCCTTCATGTTCAACACGACTGGTCATGATGCGCGTGGGATCGGTAAATGAATACGCGCTTTTTACCCAGATCGAGTCCGGGTGCCAGGGTTGCAATGCCCGGAAGAACGCAGAGTCGATCGGTGGGATCGTATCCATCACTATGGGCTGCGCAACAAGAGAGTCAATCATCGTCGTATCGCGTGGCACAACCGGCTGTTGTATGCGGGGACGCGGCCGGGGACGAACAGGCTGCGCACGAGGGGAATCGGTCGGCGGCGGTACGGAATCCTGCTGACCGGATGCACTGAAACAAAGGGTAGCAAGTATGACCAGGAAAAAATATCTCACCGCTGCAAAAGTAATCGGGAAGCGCGAGGTTTACGGCTGTTGCATGATGTTTCGGTAAAGATTAGCGAGACGACATATCAGAAATAGCTGACGAATCCAAAATGCAGCTTGGACTGCCGGAGGTTGAACCCCGTATCGTCGCGGCGGCCAACAGCCCAGACAATATTGAAAATGCCGGCCTTCGTTTCGAAAGACAAGCCGCTGCCGGTACCGATATAGGTATGGTGTTTTTCCTGTTCCATTTCATGTTTTCCGTAACCACCGTCAGCAAATACAAAAAAAGCGGAGTTCTGGCCGAGCAGGTAACGGTACTCCATGGTGCCGATCGCATATTGCGACACGTACTGGCTTTCCTCGTCGAAGCCCCGCAGCAAACGGTTGCCGCCGATCATGAAAAGCTCGTTACGGAAAAAGTTCGCGCTTTGGAACATCCCGACATGCACCGCCGTTTTAAATGCCGACTGCCGACCCACGGGAAAAAAACGCGCCGCGGCAATGGTGGCCCGCATCTGGTAGGCCTTCAGCCGTACACTGTCGTATAGCGATGAAAATTTGAACGCGGGATCAGCAGGGTCCTTCAGCTCCATCACCTGGTTGTTCCGCTTGATGGTTTTGTTACCTGCAGATGCGGTAATGGACAGTTCATTACCCTTTCGCGGGTTGAAGCGGTAATCCGTGGAAATATACTGGTATCCCACACCGAGGTTCAGCGACTGCACGTCGGCTTCGCGGGGCAGCGTCCGCGTCTGGATCACCTG
>DASUVB010000383.1:0-3008 GCA_036373835.1 Flavisolibacter sp.
TCGCGGTTCGCGGTTTGCGGTTCGCTGTTCGCGGTTCGCGGGTCGCGGTTCGCTGTTCGCGGTCTTGTCCGCCGTAGCCTCTGGCGGAGGCGGATTGCGGACTGGATTGTCATCCTGAGCGTGTCGAAGGGTGAGGGGTGATTCAGGAGTTATCTTCGGCAGCTTCCTGGCCGCCATAAGCTTGCTGAAGGCGGCAGACTGACAGAATCCCCTGCATTCTCAAATTCTCAAATTGCCTACGCGCGTTTCTTCGGCTTTTCCTTCTCCAGGCTTTGCTTCAATACCTCCATGAGGTCTTTGACGGCTGCGGTAGAGCGCTTCGGCTCGGCGATCTTGATGTCCTTGCCTGCGGCCTTGGCCTTGATTACTTTTTTCAGTTCGTCAACATAGGTATCCTTGAATGCTTTTGGATCAAATGTTTCTGTCAGCTGGTTGACCAGCTTCTTTGCCAGTTCCACTTCCTTGGCGGATATCTTTTCACCACCTGCTGACACTTCCGGTGCTTCCCGCACTTCTTCGTGGTAACGGAGCTGGTGCAATACCAGTATACCATTCTGCGCCTTAATAGCACAGATGTGTGCCCGGTTCCGCAACATGTATTCTGCGATCCCAACGGTTTTCGTTTCTTCCAGTGCCTTGATCAGCAACCGGTAGGGCTTGGCCGCACCTTTGTCAGGTACCAGGTAGTACGGCTTTTCAAAATAGATCGGGTCGATCTCCGACTCTTTCACGAACTGCATGATGTCAATGGACTTGGACAGCTCGGGGCGTGCCTTTGCGAAATCTTCATCCGTTACGATCACGTACTTACCCTTTGTATACTCATACCCCTTCACAATATCCTTCCACTCGACTTCCTTACCGGTCTTGGTGTCGATACGTGCATAACGGATCGGTGCATGGTCTTTCTTTGAAAGCATGTCAAAGTCCAGCCCTTCCGACTGAACAGCGCTTCCCAGCTTCACGGGAATATTTACGAGCCCAAATGATATGGCCCCTGACCAGATCGATCGCATACGTATGTTTTAAGATGCGGGGTAGTAAGTATCTGTTCTCAGGTTATTGGAATGGCGGAACCACGTGGTAACCATATTTACTGCGCTCTGCCACCAGGTGTTGCGCTGCGCGGTACGGGTCTCAAAATACTCGGCCTTCAGGATCTTCACCTTCACCAGCACCATATCATTCATTGCCATCCTGCGTGCCTCTTCAGGGAGTACTTCAAGGGCATTCATCTCCTCGGGATCGGAAACCACCCAGCCCTTACCGGATACCTGCAGGTAACACGATGTTCCTTTCTTGAAGAAATCCATGCGCACCGGGAATTCCGGGTCAAATTCATTCAGCTGCTGCTTTGGCTTCTGCATGAAAAACCAGATAAATCCAAAGTCGTCAACCTTTATAGTTGTCACAATTGATGTAGGAAGCTTCAGCACTGAATTGCTGAGGTTGAAAAATATCGCACTGCCTATTTCCTGTATCTTTTCCTGTAGAAAGCTGAGTTGTTGATTCGTCGTCATAAACTATATTTTGAGGGTTGCCCACCCTCACAACTCCAAATTAGATACCACAAAAAATGCGATGAAATCGGAAAAGCAGGCTTAACCTTATGTGTAAAATTGTCCACAGAAACCCGCTCCCTGCCTGTATTCAACCGGTGCTTGCTGGCATTATTTTTTCAGCTTCTCTTACTCGATTTCATTAATCCTAAAACATTTTATATGGCAAGAACAACAACAAAATCTGCGGGCAGCAGGCGGGCTTCCAGCGCTCCGGCAAAGAGTGATGAGACCATGCTGAGAGAATTATTCGTTGATGGACTGAAGGACATTTACTGGGCGGAAAAGCACCTGACCAAGGCACTGCCAAAGATGGCAAAGAATGCGACTACCGCAGAACTTGCAGCAGCTTTTGAGGAGCATCTTGCCGTAACGGAAAACCAGATCCTGCGCATTGAAGAGGTCTTCGAGATCCTCGGCATGACGCCACGCGCCAAGAAGTGCGAAGGGATGGATGGATTGGTAAAAGAAGCACAGAATATCATCGAAGAGCTGCCAAAGGGCACAGCGGTGCGCGACGCCGGCCTTATCATCTCCGCACAGAAAGTAGAGCATTACGAAATTGCCGCCTACGGCAGCCTCGTCCAACTGGCCAAGACCATGGGCGAAAATGAAATTGCATCGCTCCTGGAGCAGACACTGGAAGAAGAAAAGGAAGCAGACCAGTTGCTGACCGAACTTGCCGTCAGCGGCATCAACATCTCCGCTGAAAGTGAGCCGGAGGAATAAAACTACGTACAATGTAAAGCAGGAACTGAAACAACAGTCATAGCCAGACGCCGTGTCTGGCTTTTTCTTTGTCTGGGTATAAACGCAAAACCTGATTATGGATAAGAAACTATTGCAGGAAGACCTTGAGCAGGAGCTTCGGGCGAATTCAAATGGTAAACCAAAAGCCGGCTTCAAAAGGTGGTTTGAACGGGCGGCCAGCAGTGCGACACGCGCAGCCGGATCTTCTACGGCATTCCTTCTCGCGTTGATCGTGATCCTGGCCTGGGCCGTAACCGGTCCCATTTTCAGGTTCTCCGACACCTGGCAGCTGATCATTAATACCGGTACAACCATCGTCACCTTTCTGATGGTCTTCATCATCCAGCAGTCGCAGAACAAGGATTCCCTTGCGATCCAGCTAAAGCTGAATGAGCTGATCGCCTGCGATGAACGGGCCAGCAACAGGCTGATCGTGGTCGAGGACCTGTCGCAAGAGGAACTGGAGATCCTGAAAAAGTTCTATGTGCGGCTTTCCGACCTCGCGAAAAACGCCAATGACCTCCATAGCTCACATTCTGTAGATGAGGCCACCGGCCGGCACCAGCACAAGATTGAATTACGGCAGATAAAGAAACCGGGTATCTGATATGGAAAAAATTGCAGACCTGTCGCACAGGGAATTCCTGAAGCTTGACCGGGACTACAGCAAGTCGGCAAAGATGGCGGCGCTGGTGTATG
>DASUVB010000384.1:0-4085 GCA_036373835.1 Flavisolibacter sp.
GGGATTTTCAATTACAGTTACATTGGAAGGCGCACAGCTCAAGGGACAGGGCACCGGTCAGCCGGCATTTGACCTCTTTGCCGAGAAAAAAGACTGGTTCTTCCTCAAGGTGGTGGAAGCTAAAATTGAATTCCTTCGTGATAAAGACGGAAAAGTTACCGGGATGGTGTTGTACCAGGGCGGCATGGAGCCGAGGGGCGTAAAAATCAAGTAGGGCATGAGCACGTCGAAAAATAAAAGTTACGAGCACGTTCAGACCGACCATGGCATTAACGGGCAGTATAAGAACTGGTTCCTGGAGTATGCGTCCTACGTGATCCTGGAACGCGCGGTTCCCGCGGTGGAGGACGGGCTGAAGCCGGTACAGCGCCGGATCCTGCACGCGATGAAGGAGATGGACGACGGCCGCTTCAACAAGGTGGCCAATGTCATCGGGCAGACGATGCAATACCATCCGCACGGAGATGCATCCATCGGCGATGCGCTGGTGAATATGGGGCAGAAGGACCTCCTGATTGATACGCAGGGAAACTGGGGCGACATCCGCACGGGCGACGAAGCAGCAGCAGCGCGATACATTGAGGGCCGCCTGAGCAAG
This sequence comes from Flavisolibacter sp., assembly GCA_036373835.1. GTDB lineage: Bacteria > Bacteroidota > Bacteroidia > Chitinophagales > Chitinophagaceae > Flavisolibacter. The sequence continues at coordinate 599 of DASUVB010000384.1, forward strand.
TTTGCGCTGGAGGTAGTGTTCAACCCGAAAACTACGGATTGGCAGCTGAGCTACGACGGGCGGAAGAATGAGCCGATCACACTTCCCGTGAAATTCCCGCTGTTGCTGGCGCAAGGTGCCGAGGGAATTGCGGTTGGTCTTGCTACCAAGATCCTTCCGCATAATTTCTGTGAGCTCTGCGAAGCATCGATCAAGTATCTCAAAGGAAAGAAGTTCGACATCTATCCAGATTTCCAGACTGGCTCCATGGCAGACGTGACGGATTACAACCAGGGCATGCGCGGCGGGCGTGTGAAGGTGCGGGCACATATCGAGGAGCTGGATAAAAAGACATTGCTGATCCGCAGTGTGCCATATGGCGTTACGACGAGCGGCTTGATCGACAGCATTGTAAAGGCTAATGATAACGGCAAGATCAAGATCAAAAAGGTGGTGGACAACACAGCGGCTGAAGTGGAAATACAGGTAGACCTGGCGCCGGGAATATCACCCGATATCACGATCGATGCGTTGTACAAGTTCACGGATTGCGAAGTGTCGATCTCACCCAACACCTGCGTGATCATTGATGAGAAGCCTCAATTCGTGAGTGTGCATGAGCTGCTGAAGGTGTCGGCAGAAAACACCAAGCGCCTGCTGCAGCGGGAGCTGGAGATCAGGCTGGGCGAGCTGCAGGACAAGTGGCACTACACGTCACTGGAAAAAATATTCTTCGAGGAAAAGATCTACAAGGAGCTGGAGAAAAAGCACGAGACCTGGGAAAAGGTCATCGCGGCCATTGACAAAGCCTTTGTTCCTTTCGCGAAGCAGCTGCGCCGTGCCGTTACGCGAGAGGATATACTAAAGCTTACGGAGAAACCCGTTCGCAGAATATACAAACTTGATATTGATGAACTGAATGCCCAGATCAAAGACCTGGAGGCACAGATCAAACAGGTGAAATATGACCTGAAAAACCTGAACGACTACGCCATCAGCTGGTTCGAAGGCCTGCTGAAGAAGTACGGAAAGGGCCGTGAGCGCAAAACAGAGATCAAGATATTCGAAGTGATCGAAGCCAAGCATGTGGCCATCGCCAATACGCGGCTGTACATCAACCGCGACGAAGGCTTCATCGGCACATCGCTGAAGAAGGATGAGTTCCTGGTGGAATGCTCCGACCTGGATGACATCATAGCGTTTACGCGGAGAGGTGTCATGAAGGTCGTGAAGGTGCAGGACAAGGTGTTCATTGGTAAGGACATCCTGTATGCAGCGGTGTTCCGCAAGGGCGATGAGCGCACCACGTACAATATGATCTATATGGATGGTGCCAGCAGTATCTCCTACGCCAAGCGCTTCAATGTCACAGGCATCACGCGCGACAAGGAATATGACCTCACAAAAGGCGCTGAGAAAAGCAAGGTGCACTATCTCTCTGTGAATCCCAATGGCGAAGCCGAGGTGGTGCGCATATTACTCAGCCCGAATTGCAGCGCCCGTAACAAGGAGTTTGATTTTTATTTTGAAGAACAGGAGATCAAAAGCCGCAGCAGCATCGGGAACCAGGTGACGAAGTACCCTGTGCGAACGGTGAAGTTCAAAGAAGCCGGCGTGGCCACACTTGGAAGCATCCGCATGTGGTTTGATGACAAGTTCGGACGGCTCAACCACGAGGGCAAGGGCATCGACCTGGGCGAATTTGACGCCGAGGACCGGGTGCTGTTGCTATATACAGACGGGACTTACGAGATCACCGACCAGGAACTGACACAACGGTTCAACCCGGAAGAAGTGATGCTGATCGAGAAATTTGAACCCGAACGCGTGATCACCGCCGTGTACCTGGACCAGGAGAAATTGCAGTACAACGTAAAGAGGTTCCGTATTGAGACAACGACTTTGCGTTCGAAGTTCCTGTTCATCAAAGAGGGGAAAGGTAATATACTCGAGGCTGTGTCCACGGAAGAGGAACCGATCCTGATAGTACAATCGGGCAAGGGTGCGCAGGTACGAAAAGCCAAATTCAAGATCGCGAAGATGGTCGATGTGATGGGGTGGAAGGCAGTCGGTGCCAAGTTGGTGGATTACAACAAAAGCCTGATGATGGAATGGGAGCAGCGGGAAGAGCCACGCCAGACCGAGTTGTTCTGACCCTTAATTCCCAAAACCCTGAACGCCAGCACACAGCTCACCGTATACGCCTGATCCTGACCGTCCCGTTTTTCTGCAACGTGCTGGACAACCGTATCTCGTGTCGTCTCCTGCCATCAAAAACCACCATCAGCGCGGTATTGGGCGGAATAGAACCCAGGTTGTTGGCAAACATCGAAACGGTGTTGATTTCCCTTGTGTTGTCGAGCACGAGGTCCATATGGATGGCGCGCGTGCTGAGGTTGAGGTTTGCTCCCAGCAGCTTGTCATTGAAGAATACAGATATCGAATCACCATCCACCTCTCCGTTATCAAATACATCGATCTGCAGGGAATCGCTGTAAACCTCGATCTCCTGCTCCACGATGTTTTCCCTTTCTTTATACTCCCTGCTGACAACCATATTTTCAATAGTCCGCTGGTGAACGGTTGCTGCTACCAGCGTGTCGCTGCCCGAAGGGGTCCATACCTGGAAGGTTTCCTTGAAGTTGCGGAGCGCCAGCAGCACGGAATCCTGGTTCCCTGCATCCTCGTTCAGTCGCAGGTCGAAAATGATCTCCGGGCACATATAACGGTATCCCTCTTTCGCAAGAAAGCGGCCGGACAGGTTGGATCCCGCCTTTGCAACGCGGTGAAGCGCCACAAAATCCATTTGGCAGTCCACTTCCATGTTGGTCGGTGCACTCGGGAACGGTACTGGAATATTATAGAGCGATAACTGCCTCCGGGACGAGTTGTAATCTCCCTGGATCTTTGTGCTGCGGAACGTATTCCTGAAATAATAATTCAGGACGCCCTGGACCGCGGTGCTGTTTTGTTTCAGGATCAGTTCCACCAGGTAAGTGTCCGGGGAGCCGTTGGAGAGGCTAGCGATGCCATACCAGTAGCCCACAACGTCCTGCGATCTTGCCTGGAGGGTAATAAAAAGGGTAAGGAGGAAAAAAAGTTTTTTCATGAGAGGTGGCTTGCTTGTTATTTAATATAACGCTTCATTTCCCGTTCGGTGTCCCGCTGTTTCATTGTCTCGCGCTTGTCGTGCAGTTTCTTTCCCTTACCGAGGCCGATCTCCAGTTTCGCGATGTTCTTTTCGTTGAAATACAGGCGCAGCGGAACAATTGTATATCCTTTCTCGCGGATCTTGGTTTCGAGCTTTTTCAATTCCCTGCGATTCAATAGCAATTTCCGTTCCCGAATCGGGTCGTGGTTGTTGAAAGTGCCATGGGAATATTCAGCAATATGGAACGATTTGATCCAGAGCTCACCTTTCTGGAAGATGCAGTAGCTGTCGTTAAAGCTGGCCTTACCCGCGCGCAGGGACTTTACTTCCGTACCCGTCAGCACAATGCCGGCAGTG
>DASUVB010000385.1:0-2496 GCA_036373835.1 Flavisolibacter sp.
AGGGGACCAGCTCACCGAATATCTTTCGTCCCCTGACGCTCGGACGGGAATAGGAAAGTTCAACGGTCGTTATGCCAAAATCCTGCTTGATCGTTTGCGCAGGGCTGGGTTGTGGCGTTTTAATTTGTTGTGCATCTGCAGCGCTCAGGAGGAAAGAGAATACTGCGCATGCAATCAGTTTCTTAAACATGTTTCTTGGTTTTCAACAAATGTAAGCATTTGATGCAGGTGCACGTCAGAAGGTAATGGTGAGCTTCCCCTTCTTCCGGGTCTTTTTCCAGCGGGGACCTTCTTTCAGGATGCGGATGGCTTCCGCATCGCATTTTTCACTGACGGATTTGGTAATAGTGATGTTGACCGGTTCGCCCTTCGCATTCACATCAAAGGTCAGTTCCACTTCGCCCGTATGCAGTGGATCTACCTCGGGCATTTTCACGCGCTGACCGGCTACGTAATCATTGTAATACTGCCAGCCTTCTATTGGCTCTGTTTCTCCAATAACAGGCTGCCTGTATCGCGCCATTTTGGATTCTGTGGAAGCCGCGTCCTTCTGAAGTACTACTACCTCCGGCGCCGCAGTAGCCTGTTCCTTCAGCACCACGTCCATGTGAACGGTATCCTGGCCTTTTTTGAAAGCAGAAAAATAACTGTCAGCTGTGGCAACAGCAGTAGTAGTATCCCCGCGTGTTTTGTCAGCATTATTACGTACAGGCACGGCGTTCGCCTCCAGGGCATTTCGCGTGTTGTTGTTGTACGTTGCAGGACCACTGAGGACGGGGGCATTCCGGACCTGGTTTTTATACGAGGGCGAAACACTGACAGTAACCTGCAGGCGTTCGGTCCCTTTGGCCGAATCGACCGCGATTTCCTGGGCAACGATGTCCGGCCGGAGGTCCCGGAGCGTTTCCTGTTGCTGTTCACCGCTGAACACATTTCCGGTCGCCGCGAGATTACCATATTGTATGGTATCTGCTGAAGGCTGGTGTACGGTTTCGGCTGAAGGAGTAACTGCGTCCGTCCCGGCAATTGCCGAATCGGAAGTGGTCACCGGTAATGACTGCTTTTCAGCAGGAGGGTTTACCGCGATCCCGTTTTGCGGCCTGTTATTCTGGTACAGCCACCAGCTGATGCCGGCCACAACGATGAACAATGCCGCCACGCGCATCCAGCCGTACTGTCTTTTAATTACGGGAACGGACCCGTGAATTTTCGCCGCCATTTTCGTACGGATCGCTTCCAGTTCGCCCGCAGGCGCCGACGTATATTCATAGCCTTCGAGGGCGTCTGCAAGGAACGGGTCATCCAGGGCCGCCTTTTCCAGCGCATGGCGCTCCGCAGCGGACATGCGCCCGTTGTGGTAGCGTTCAAAATCTTCCGCCGAATATTTATGACCTGACAGTCCGTTCATTCAATGTTGCTTTTTGTTTTTCCATACAGATCCGGAGATTCCGCCGCCCGTTCTGGATGCAGCTCCGTACCTTTTTCCAGTCCATCCCGGTAATGGCCGTGATCTCGTTGTAGCATCTGCCGTCGAGGTAAAACAGCTCGATCATTTTTTTCTGGTCATCCGGCAGCCGGGAAATGCAGAACTCCATTTTGCTGAAATTCTCCTCGCGGTCCTTTACACCATCCAGATGCGGTTCTTCAGCCGATTGCACAAGCTCTACGTCAAAATCAACCTGCAGCGCCTTTTTAGACGAGCGGATCCGCATCAGGCAGTGATTTTTCGCCAGCGTGTACAGCCAGCTTTTGAAATGATCCACCTCGTGCCGGTGCAATTTCACCGACAGCTCCTCGAAGATCAGCATGGTGCTGTCCTGGGCATCCTCTGCCTGTTTCAGGTATTTCAGGCATACACCGTACACCAGTTCCAGGTAGCGGCCATACAGCTCACCCAGCACCTGCATATCCCTGGTTTCCCGGAACCGGGCCAGCAGGTCCGCGTCGGGAACAGCAGAAGCAGGTATGGAACGAAGGAGAGCCACGGGTCTAAAATAAGCAGAATACGCCCTGGTAAGGCATCCGGGAAGTGTTAAAATGCTGCATGGGGCAGGGAACCGGCTGGCGATGCCTACAAGGCGACGCAGATCAGCCGTGTTAAAGCTTTACAGCGAACTTATTAATTCCGTTTGAGATGATCGGGTTTACAACCACTGCGCACACGGAGTGCATAACGAAATGTTCTTTGCGTTTCGCATCAAGGCGTTCGCCGTGCTCGCCGTGGTAAATATTTAAATTGCAGAGGTTTACTGGATGCCCCTCATGATTTTCAATTCCGGGTACTTACAAAAATCTGCCCGGCCATAGTTCAACTACCGTTCAACTATTGTTCAACAACCGTTCAACAACCGTTCAACAACCGTTCAACTATTGTTCATCTACCGTTCAACTATTGTTCAACTATCGTTTATCACTTCCCCTGAATCCCGGGTGAAATTTCTCCAGTGTCGTTCGCAGGAACTCGCGGTCGAGATGCGTATAGATCTCGGTGGTAGT
>DASUVB010000386.1:0-2352 GCA_036373835.1 Flavisolibacter sp.
GATGCGGTCAAGGATGCGTCGCGCCTGCTGGGCGTTCACCAGGTTCATATCCACTGTTCGCGGATTTCGAACCGCCTGCTGGATGGCAGGCTTTGTAATTTCATGGAACACGATGCGCTTGGTGGTCGCGGGGTCCAGGCCAAGCACCTCGCATAAATGCCAGCTGATGGCTTCTCCCTCGCGGTCCTCATCCGTTGCCAGCCACACTTCATCGCTTTTTTTTGCCAGCTGCCTAAGATCCTTTACCACCTTTTGTTTATCGTCCGGAACAATGTAACGCGGCTTGTAATTGTTCTTCACATCAATGCCCATCGCATCCTTTTCGAGGTCACGAATATGCCCGAAGCAGCTCTTCACTTCAAAGTCCGGCCCCAGTATTTTTTCAATCGTTTTGGCCTTCGCTGGTGACTCAACTATCAACAAATTCTTCGGCATGTTTGTTTTCTTTTCAATTTCCGGAAACCGGGATTGGAAGATGCAAGTATAACACAAGAAGATTAAATAATCCGAAACCGCCCGTCCGGGCCCACTTCGCCGTCCTCACTTTTTCAACGCATCAGCAATCACCTGCGCAACCCTTTCCGCCCAGCGCGCATACTCTTTTGCGGACGGATGCAGGTGATCGCCGGCCAGGAGTGTATCGTCGGCAGCCGCCTCCTTTGTTCCGGGGGTGATATCTATATAGTGCACCTTATACTGCACCGACAGCGCCAGGTTTACAGAGTTGAACACCTCGATGTCCCGTGCAATCTTTGCCGTATCCATATTCGATGCAAAGGGTGTAACGCTGTAGTCAGGGATGGACAGTATGATGACGCGGTCCTTTTTACCATGAACGAATTTAATGGCCTGGGTAAGCAGCTCCTCGAACTGCGTCTTGTATTCAATGATATCGCGGCCGCGGTATTGGTTATTGACACCTGCAAGCAGCGTAACGAAATCATATCTCGGCAGGAACCGGTGTTTTCGAATGGCGTCCCCAAGTTCATCGGTGGTCCAGCCGGTCCGCGCGATGATCTCCGGCGCGCTGAAAGCGAGGTCTTTCTGGCGCAGCATCCGTACGGCCTGGTAAGGAAAACTATCGGAAAGCGCCAGTGATTCACCGATCGTGTATGAGTCACCGAGCGATAACAGGGAATAGGTTTGTTGCATATTACAGGAAATCAATTATTGTTTTAACGTTAGCCGTATCACGGTAGATCCTCCGGTGACCGAGTCCTTCGGTGATCACGAACCGGAAGTTAGGAAGTTTCATGTCCATGATCGGCGTAACATCCCGCAGCGGCGTCATGTGGTCATGACTATCCTGGAGGAAAAGTACCTGCGCCCTGATCTTCCTTGCCGCACGCGACACGGAATACCAGGAAGGAGGATGTCCCCCAATCTCCGTGATCAGGTTCCCAAATTCATGCCGCGCGTCCCTGTCTAGCTTTATCAGTTTGAAAAAGTTCTCCATGGCGGTGGTGGTCTCGACAGCCGGTGCAATGAAAACCACTTTCATATCCGGCCCGTGGGGCATCTCATCCAGGACGAGACTCAGTGTAAGCCCGCCAAATGAATGCGAGATGAAAGACTGGATCGGGCCATACTCGCGGATGATGTGCTCCACCAGTTTTTTATAGGTGACGACGTTGATGGTCTTGCCGCTGCTGCGCCCATGCGCGGGCGCGTCAAAGGCAAGTACCTGGTAGCCCTTGTCCACCAGGGGCTTGACGAAGCGTTCAAAATTGACGACACTGGATTCAAACCCATGAAGGATAAGAACTTTTTTAGATGAAGCCGCATTCCACCGATATCCTGTTACTGTATAATGTTCGAACGGGAATGACAGCACATCCGCCTTTTCGAATACCGGCGGCAGGGGCTTCACATTGCGGTGCTGTGGCGTGCAGAACAGTACAAAAGCCTTTTCTGCTGCCTTTCTTTTGGAAATGGAACTTAGAAGTTTAAATTTTGTCCTGACATATTTTAAAGCCAGTCGCTGGGCAAATCGCATGTGGGTGCTATTGAAAACGTGGCAGCGAAGATAGGATGGTTAAACTTGCTGCAGGAGCAGTCACCAGGATTATGAATATTGTCATCATCGGCACAGGAAATACAGCAACCGTAATGGGGCACAAATTGCGGGCTGCGGGCCACCACATCGTGCAGGTCTTTGGCCGTGACTCAGCCGCTGCCAGCGAACTTGCCTATTCGCTCGACACAGAATCCACCAATTACTGGAATGTGGTGAACCGGGAAGCGGATATTTACATCCTGGCGGTTTCAGACGTTGCCATCAGTGACGTGCTGAAGGAACTGCAGCTGCCCGACCGCACCATCGTACATACGGCCGCATCCGTTTCAAAAGAT
>DASUVB010000387.1:0-3641 GCA_036373835.1 Flavisolibacter sp.
CGTAGGTTTTCCGTACCACTGAGGTAATTCGCCTGCGGGAACTCAAAATTGCCGATGTTCTTGTAATAACCCAGCCTGGTTGCGAAAACATAGCGAGGATTCGTGACGAAGCTGGCAATGATGCTCATATCCCAGTGCAAACGTGTCAGCAGGTCATTGTTATAGGATTTCAGTCCCTGGAGTGCACGCACGCCCGCATCCAGCTTGAAGCCCCTTGTAGGGATCACCTGGTTGTTGCGCGAATTGATGTCGAGCAGGAATTCCGCGCCCGCATAAGTCTTCGGCTTGTACAGCGTTTCCTGGTCCAATCCATTCGTTGGGTCGGATACAAAGCGACCGACATTTTCGGTAGGATCCAGCCGGAATGCCTGGAACGTGGGACCCACCATCAGTCGCATCCAGGATTGCATCTGGCGGCGCACCAGCGCCGAGGCCGTCACAATGTTATAACGTGCACGGTAATACTGGATGCCCTTGGGGTGGTCTTCGTTGAACGAAGTTTCGTTACCCAGTCCAAAGAAGTTAGTCACATTGATCGGTGCACGGACGTCCGCGCGGAGGAGCAGGTCCGACACGCCGATGGCCTTGATGAATTCTCCCTGGTAATTGAAGAACCACGATGAAGTGTTCACTGCATGGCCGGCGTTAAATATTTGCCGCATGCCATAGGGCTCCTTCCTGAAACCATGGCGCGTATAATCCAGCTTGATGCCTGCGAACAGCTTGTCGTCAATATTATAAGCCAGCCGGATGCCCGGGTGGAAAATGTTGTACTTGTAGTAAATGCGGTTGTACTGGTTGTTACGCGGATCACGGCTGATCCTCTTTGCAAAATCGTTGTGATTGCCAGAGAATCGGCTTTCCTCGAAAGCCACATCGTACACGATCATCTTGCTGCCACCACTTCCCTCGTTGGCAAAGTGGTCATTGCCCGGACCGCCGATAATGCGCATCTTGATCGGTGAATCGCCACCGCGCACCACGAAGCTGTCGTTATCCTCGAGGCCATACAGGCGTAATTCCTTGGTAACCTCCGGATCAAAAATGCGCTCGTACATCTTCGAGCTGACCTTCCCCTCCTTGTCGATCTTGTTGACCGTAACCTTCATTTTTCCATCGGCCTGTTTATCCACCAGGAACAGCTCGCGCTGGTTGGAACCCGCGATGCTCACACGCCTTGAGATAAAGCGGTAATACTCCATCATGTCGTCCATGAAATGCTGCCTGCGTCCCTGCAGGGTATTGATCAGCCTTTGACCATGAAAGTCGCGCACCTCCGGCGGCTGCCTGCGGATGGCCGATGTAATCACGGAATCCGTCATATTATTGACAAACCGCGTTATTTCCTGGCGCCACTGGTTTTCGTCGAGACCCGTCAGGAAAAACCGGTCGAAGTTCCGGGCCGCCCTGTTGAATGTTTTAATGTTATCGGCTTTTATGTCAAGCCCCTGCAGTTCCGGCACGAGCCATGGCTTCTTGATGAAATAAGGGAGAATGCCCTGGTTGATAAAAAAAGCCTGGTCCTGGTCGCGCGGAATGACAAAATATAATTTCCCCTTGCCGGTATCTCGCGTTGCCCAGCGCCACTGGTCCTCGTGGCGGTCGAGGTCCATGTAAAAATTATCCAGGAGGCGTGCGCGCAGCACCTGTGCCTGGTCTATATGATCATCGTTGTCCCTGGCGAGCTTAATAATGACCTCATCGGTATTGTCGGTCTTTGTAATGTTTTCGGGCTCGCGCTCCTCCAGCATAGCCAAAGTGTTTTTGAACGTGGAGCGGAACCTTCCGAGTCTCGGATCGTCAGGAATGTACACCAGTTTGCGGCGCAGTGTTGGCACACCGGCAGCCTGCGCCAGCGGTGGTATGGATAACGCCGCATAGGGATAGGATGCGGAAACACCATCTTCCACCACATCAACAGCAAAGGGACTTCTCAGGTCAGGGGGGATAGCCGCTTCCGGGAATTTCTGTATCGAACGCAGCGCCCACTCCTTACCCGTTTTATCAACCACCCGTAATGACTTGGTCTGCTTGCCACCGCCCGCCTTTTCCGGGGTGAGGCCACCCTGTTCCACACCCATATCCAGCACCGGTACTTTTACCGCCGTGGTCCACTCTTCCCGGTAATTCCGGCCCATGAAGAAACGCTTCAGGGCTGACGCCTTCAGCTGTTTGTTTGCCACAACCATGATGGAATCCGGCAACTGGGGAATACTGTCGCGCGAAATTTTCTCGGGGATCTGGATGATCGAATCCAGCTGGTAGGTGAAATTCGGCGTAGACAGGTTTTTGCTGAAAAGGTTGTAAAACTTGGCACTGACCGCACCACTTTTACGGATCTCCAGCATCACAAATCCATTGGTCTCCACATCAGAAAATATAAGCTTCCCCTTTCTCTGTTCTTTTCTTACGCGCGTCAGGTTATAGGCGGAGCCGCTCACAATATATGGAAGCGTATCCTTGATGATCATTTGCAGGCTGTGTTCGTGTCCCGAAACATGCAGCGGGTTCGGGTGGTTCTTCATCACCCGCTCAATTTCATTCACCATATTGCGGTACAGCGGGTGCTGCACATCCTGGAGATTGCCAAATACTCCCCTTGTTATCGGGTATATTGATCCGATGACCGGCAACGGGATGTACAGGCTGGGGTTCAGCGCGGTAAAGGGAAAAATGTGTTCCTTCCATGTATAGTCGCCGCCATGCACGCCAAACGTATACATCGGGTGATGCATCACCACCAGCATCAACTGGTTGGGATAGCGGTGGGCTATTTCAGTAAGCTCTGTGGCAAACTCATCAATCGTCTTGGCCTGGCATGTGGATCCTGGCCCCGGCTTCTCATGCACATACAGGAACCACTGGCTGTCGATAAATACAGACACAACTTTCTCACTCAGTTCAATAGCAACAGGTCCCGGACATCCTTCCGTCGGCCAGATCTGGATATTCTTTTCGCCCAGGCCGTTGATATAGTTCTGCTGGTTGATGGCCTGCTGCCATCCGTTCAGCTTTCCATTGGCCCAGTCGTGGTTACCCAGCACAAAAAAGGCGCGGCCTTTCTTTCCCCGCACCAGGTTGATCTGGGCATCCAGTATCTTTTTCGATTCTGCATAGGTCGCTTCGCCCTCCATCGGCAGGCCAAGCGGGTAGATATTGTCACCCAGGTACAGGACAACATTCTTTTCATCATTCCAGTCAGCATTTTTGGAAATCCATTCCACAACCGGCTGCCTGTCGCCCTGCAGACCACCGGCGTCTCCTACCAGGAAGATGCGCTGGCTGATGCTGTCGATCTGGGCGGAAGCCGTCAGGGCAATGGCGGTACTGACAATCAATGCGGTAGTTTTCATTTTTCTCGTTTTTGTTTCTGCCCTTTTTGCTGGTATGGGAATAACAGCAGGGTGGGTTTTCCGAATCTTCCTTCATTGGATATGTACATGTCCCCATTCGGTGCAAAAGCAATGCCCTCGGGTTGTGGAAACAAATCCTGGTTCAGCATGTATGCGGCGACCACTTTCCCCCGGGTATCCGTCACCACCAGCAGGCTGCCCGCAGATGCCAGTATGTAGAGCCGTTTGTTAATCGGGTGGATGGCTGCGGCCGAGGGGTCGAATTTTTCGTCGTCATTTTTCAGAAGC
>DASUVB010000388.1:0-2022 GCA_036373835.1 Flavisolibacter sp.
TCAGCAGAAGCCGCGAACGCCAGGACTACCTGATCAACTACGGCGCAAAGAAAGACGCGTTGCTCGATTCGGTTTCGCAAAACCTTACGACTCCGTTAAATCTATCGCGGTTTACTGTTGACCTTATCGAAAAGGCGGTGCATGAAAAAAAATTCCATAAGATTAATGCCCATGTGTCCCTGATTCGCGAAGTTACGGCCGAGTGCATCCGTTCGATCGAAGACCTCATGCGCGAAGAGCATATGGAATCGCCGACAATCCATACGCAAGCCAACCGCTTTGAACTGGTAGGAAAGATCCAGGTTATATTGGATCAACTAAAAGCTTCCAATCCTGAAAAGAATTTTAAACTCAAAAGCGAAACAAACCACCTTTTCTTTACGGGAGATGACTTGAAATTTTTTCAAATAGTCCACAACCTTCTTTCCAATGCTGTCAAGTTCACCCGGCCGAACGGCGAAATAGCTGTTTTTGTCAAGATTGGAAAAGCCGTGGTGACAGTGATCGTTCAGGACAACGGTATCGGCATTCCTGCCCATCTGCAACCGCACCTATTTCAGAAGGACAGCCGTGCCGCCCGCCCCGGCCTCAAAGGTGAAGCCTCCAATGGGATCGGCCTCTATGTTGTGAAAAAACTCACTGAACTCATGGGCGGCCAGGTTTCTTTCGAAAGCCGTGTAAACAAGGGGACCACCTTTACTATCTCGCTTCCAAGGAAGTAGACCGCCTAGTCCGCTTCAGGTAGAAGTACTTTGTCGATCACATACACAATCCCGTTTGAAGTCGGTATGGTCGCGATGATGTTGGCGCCGTTCACCTGGAATTTTTCACCTTGCCGGCTAAGGGAAACCTTCTTCCCGTTTACCTGGTCGAGCTTCATACCGTCCTGCATGATCGACTCACGGATCACACCAACATAAACGTGGTATTCCAGGATGTCCTGTAGTTTAGATTTGTTTGCAGGCTTTAGCAGGTTATCAACCGTGCCTTCGGGAAGCTGCGAGAAGGCCTCGTCGTGCGGCGCAAATACGGTAAAAGGACCGGCATTCGATAACGCATCGACATAACCCGCGGTCTTCAGGGCGGTGGCCAGGGTCTGGTGATCAGGAGACGCCATCGCTGTTTGAACAATGTTCTTCTGGGATTCATCATCAACTACAGCCGATTGACCTGCATGTTCAATGGGCGCCGGGGCAGTGGAAGATTGCTCGTTGGTGCCGGATTGGCAAGCCACAAATCCCAGCATCAGTGAATACATAACGAAGGTTTTCATAAAGGATTTTTTTGGTTCATCCAAAGATCACATGTTCCCAGTCATGTCAGTATGATCAGGATCACAAAAGCGGAGGTATTAGCGAATCCGGTCGTCGGAGCCCCGGCGAACAATTCCCGGAATAAGCACGGCCCGACACAATTATTTTTCACGGGTAGCGAAGGTCCAGATAGGACAATCCGCATGGTTTACCACATCTTCGGCAAGACTTCCGTTGAGGAAATGCGATATTCCCACCCTGCCGTGGGTACCCATTGCGATCATGTCCGCTTTGATGCTCTTGGTGAAGTTGATTATGCCGGCCTGTTCAAAAGGATAATTGTAAATATTCAAAGTATAGTTCCGGAAGGCGAACCTTCTGGCAAAATCCTTCAGCCGCTCGAGCGTAATATTGTCAGCCGTGAAGTTGGTCGGGGTATTGACATACAGGATGTGCACCCTGGCCTTAAAAAATGCCTGCAAATCTTTCACTTTGCGAACGAGTTCTTCCTGATCCTGAGTTTCCAGGGTGTTGGGGAAAACAATGTCCTTCATCGGGGCCTTATAATAGTTCTTGGTGACGAGCACTGGAACATTAGATAACCTCACGATCTTTTCGGCATTTGAACCAATGAAGTACTCGCGGAGACCACTTGTGCCGTGCGACCCCATAATTATCGTATCAATCGACCGTTTCTTCACCACATCAAGGATCTTTCTGGATGGCGCTCCAAATTCTATATGGGATTTCACCGTAATATTGCCCGACT
>DASUVB010000389.1:0-3432 GCA_036373835.1 Flavisolibacter sp.
GCGCCTCGATGATCGGCTTTGGAAAGGTCCGGTATAAAAGTCCCACCAGCGGCCGGGAGGTCGACTGGTTCCGGATCGGCTTTTCTCCCCGGAAGGGAAACCTGTCGCTGCACCTGATCGACCTGCAGCGCCACGCTGACGCGTTGAAGAAACTGGGAAAGCACAAGACCGGGATGGGCTGTCTCTATATTAATAAGCTGGAGGACGTGGATGTCAAAGTGCTGGAAAAAATGATCGATGCGGCGGCGAAATAGACGCTTCCCAGCATGGTTTTGGTCACCGGAGTAAAATATTTCTATCAACTACTTTATCGGGAACTTCATTTCGCGAAGTCCTTTTTCTTTCAGGAACTCAAGCAATTCCTTTGCTGGATCGCCTCCTTTGGTGGCATGATGAAGCAGCGAAAGGCCGTGTGGTCCTTTCGCGTTCAGGAGTGCGGGATACTTCCTGATCATAGAACTTACAATCCCGGTTTCCCCGAGCATCGCCAGGACGAAGATGTTGGGCCGCGCGCCGTTTTCGATCAGCCATGTGGCGATTTCGCGGTTCCCGACATGGCCTGCTCCTTCGATCGCTTCCTCGAAATCACCACCACCCCAGTCATGCCGCGCATATAACAGGTTGGGATGTTCAGCCAGCATCTGTTTCACCTTCTCCAGGTTTCCATGTCCCGCCGCCACAAACTCCTTGACAATGGCCGTGCTGTAAGGCTCGTTTCCCGTCTTTTGTGACAGGCCCTGGAGAGGTTGGATCATAAATGCGGTCGCTGCGGCCGTGGTGTTCAACAGGAAGTGTTTACGGTCCATATGATCAGTTGTTACGGAAAGGTAGCCCGCCGGCCGGACTTTGGAAGATGTTTGGGATGGACGGCAGGATCCCGGAGGCCCGTTGCTGCAGCATTCCACGTCACGGATCATGGCCTGCTTCAACTGCACCCAAACGCTTTTTCACCTGCATTGGCCATACCTTTTTCCCGGACTTATCAGTACATTCATACCACCGGCAAAACCCGGCGTAATCGCGGTGATCCAACGCTGCTGCCGGAAGATAAGGTGCCTGAACATATTCACCTGCCATGAGCAGTAAAATTTTTCCCAGATGAGAAAACTTGTAGCCGGATTTGCATGCAGCCTCGATGGATATATTGAAGGACTGAAGGGTGAGTACGACTGGATCGTCATTGACAAGGAGGTCAACTTCGTGGAACAAATGAAGCGATACGACACGTACCTGTACGGGAGAAAGACCTACGAAGCCGTTGTCAGAATGGGAGGAGTCGATACTGCCTCGCGTCATTACGTTTTTTCCAAAACACTTGCTGATGTCAAAAAGGGCTTTACCCTGGTCCGGGATGATGTTAAGGATTTGGTGTCACGCCTGAAGCAGGAGCCCGGGAAGGACATCGCTCTTTTCGGCGGAGCCAGCTTACTGGCTTCGCTGCTCAACCTGGACCTGGTGGATGAAATATCAATTTCAGTAATTCCCGTGCTCCTCGGTGCCGGTAGACCGATGGTGGAGGTTTTGAACAGGCGCGTGTGGCTGGACCTGGTCAGCACGAAGACGTACCGGAATGGCACTTTAGCGTTAACGTACAATGTAAAGATGCAGTCCAATTGACTGTGGAGTAAGTAAGTTACATTCAAACCTCAAACTTCAAACCACGGCATAGACAGGCACGCCTAGCGGAGTTCACTTGGGCTTGTTCACGCTCTTCATCACCACTGCCAGGTTCTGGCTGTATGCTTCGCCTACGGGAACGGTGCGCGTCCCAATGGTCACCTGGTGCCGCTCTACTTTATCGATCTTACTGATGGCGACCAGGAAGGAACGATGGATCCTGGCAAATTTCTCCTGCGGCAGCAGGCTGGTAGCTTCCACGAAGGTGCTCCGCGACAGGATGTTGCGGTCCTTCAGCACAAACGTCACGTAATTGCCCGCAGCTTCCAGGTACAGGATGTCATCAAACTGCACCTTCACCTGCTCATATCCTGTTTTAATGTACACGTGATCGGTGGTGGCGGCGGCGTTCCTGAAGTTATACAGTTCATAGGCCTTGTTACACCCGCGGATGAAGCGGGCCAGCGAAAAAGGTTTGAGCAGGTAATCCACGGCATCCATTTCAAAGCTGGTCGCGGCGTGCTCGCTGTAGGCTGTTGTGAAGATCAGCAGTGGCTTGCGCTGGAGGCTGTTAAAAAACTCGATGCCCGAAATATCCGGCATCTTGATGTCCAGGAAGATCAGGTCCACCGGTTCCTTTTGCAAATATTCCAGTGCCTGGAAGGCATCCGTAAAGGCAGCCTTCAGTTCCAGGAAAGGGACCTTCGACGCATGTGCGCGGATGATGTCCAGTGCGATGGGTTCATCATCAACAGCAATTGCTTTCATCCGGGAGTTTTCAACTAAGTTAATTGTATTGTGAGATGGACGAAAAATTCGCGCCCTGTTTCGCGGATGACGAGCTCGTGCTTTTTGGGGTACATCAACTCCAGCCGCTGCCTGACATTATTCAGTCCGATGCCGCTTTTGTTTTTTTCGGGGTCGGTGTCCTGCTTTTCGTGTTTGGAATTGTACACATCAAAATATAGGGTTGCGCCCCTGAGCTCCAGGTTGATTTTGATGTGCGAAGGTTCCCGTAAGCTGATGCCGTGCTTGAACGCATTTTCAACAAAAGGGATCAGGAGCATGGGCGCGATCCTTACAGGCGCGACCGGCTGCTGAATGGCTGATTCAATGCGTACGATTGGATTCGCATCTGTCCGGAGGCGCTGGAGGCCGATATAATTGTCCAGGTACTCTACCTCGCGTGCCAGCGGGATGTTTTCCTGCATATTCTCCTGCAGCATGAAGCGCATCATGTCGCCCAGCTTTTCAATGCCTTCGCTGGTGCGTTCCGCCTTTTCCTGGAGCGCCGTACCGTAAATGGTGTTCAGGGCATTGAACAGGAAATGCGGGTTGATCTGCGAGCGCAGGAAATCGAAGCTGGCATTCGTTTGTCCCAGCTCCTTTTTCAGGAAGGATAACTCTTCGTTGCCACGGATGTAGCGCTGGAAAACAACCCAGGTGAATGGTGCGATCACCATCAGCTGGAACGCCATGTTCAGGAACGTGATGGAAATTGCTGCTTCATCGTTTTGTGACAGGAGCAGCGCGAAAAGTCCAACCGGCAGGCCTGTAAGTGCCAGGACCAGGATGGTACGCCCCAGGTAGCTGGTGAAGGGACGCTTCCGCGGAAGTGCACGGGGAATGAGCGTATGAAAGGAATACCAGTAATAGAGGATGGCAAAAGGAATGATCACGCACCATGCCGCGACGACCTCGTGCGCCGCGTCGCCGGTGAACATGAAGAAGAGCACGATCATCCACATGACAATCGCCACCAGTCCTCCGGGGGTGATGAAACGGTACTTCGCCTGGATGTCGGCAGATCGCGCC
>DASUVB010000390.1:0-3062 GCA_036373835.1 Flavisolibacter sp.
GGGAGATGGGACCGGCATTGGTCTCGATACCGTCAACCGCATCGTCAAGGACCACCATGGCGAGATCAAAGTAAGCTCCGTTCCCGGGAAGACAGAATTCACGGTATGCATCCCGGAGGTGCAGCAGTGATTGAACGATAAAACGAATCCACATGAAGCTGCCGTTTATCATCCTGGTGGATGATGATGTTCAGGTGCTGCACGCCATCCAGCGCGATATCCGCAAGGAGTACCGCGAGGATTACCGCGTGGTGGCCACGGATTCAGCCACCGAGGCGCTCGACCTGGTGAAGGAGCTGAAGCTGAAGAACGAAACGGTAGCGTTATTCATTTCCGACCAGCGCATGCCCGAGATGGAGGGTATCGACTTCCTGGCGAAGGCGGCAGAGTTCTTCCCCGAGGCCCGCAAGGTATTATTAACTGCGTATTCCGATATCGAAGCGGCCATCCGCGCCATCAACCAGATCCACCTCGATTATTATTTGCTCAAGCCCTGGAACCCACCGGAAGAAAAATTATACCCCGTTCTGAACGACCTGTTGGAAGACTGGCAGGCATTTTACAAACCGGGTCACGAAGGCATCCGCATCATCGGGTACCAGTGGTCGCCGCGCTCGCATACCGTGAAAGAGTTCTTGTCCGGCAACCTGGTTCCCTATCTCTGGCTCGACGTAGAGCATCACGAGGACGCGGAGCTGTTCGTAAAAAGCAGCGGCGTCGCCCCGGCAGACCTTCCATTAGTAGTGCTGAAGGACGGAACATTCCTCATCAATCCATCCCTGCCGGAGATTGCGGAAAAAGTAGGCCTCCAGCAAAAGGCGCTGCGCGATATGTATGATGTGCTGATCATTGGCGCCGGACCCGCAGGACTGGCAGCATCGGTATATGGTTCATGCGAAGGGTTGAAGACACTGCTTATCGAACGCGCCAACCCGGGGGGACAGGCCAGCAGCAGCGCGCGCATCGAAAATTACCTCGGCTTCCCCGCAGGACTGTCCGGTGCGGAGCTCACACGCCGCGCCATTACCCAGACCACGCGGTTTGGCACCGAGATCCTGACGCCTAAAGAAGTGAAAAATATCAGCGTGAAGGACGGCTACAAGATCGTAGAGATGAGTGACGGCACCATTGTGCACAGCCGCACGGTGATCATCGCGACGGGCGCTTCATGGACACGACTTGAGCTCGACGGCGTGGAGCAGTTCACCGGTGCCGGCATATATTATGGAGCAGCGGGTGTGGAGGCGCATGCGTGCAGGGATGAAGTGATTTACCTCGTTGGGGGAGGCAATTCTGCCTGCCAGGCGGCTTTGTACATGAGCAAATTTGCCAAGGAGGTCAATATCCTGATCCGCCGCGACAGCCTGAAGCAGACCGCTGCCAATTACCTGGTGGAAAATATCAGCAAGGTGCCGAACATTAAAGTCCTGCCGAACACCGAGGTCGTGGCGGTAAAAGGGGATACGGTGCTGCAGGAGATCACGCTGCGGGATGAAGGCGGTAAAGAGACCGCGGTCCCGTGCAAGGCCTTGTTCATTTATATTGGTGCGCGCCCCGGCACCTCATGGCTCGAAGGGCTGGTGATGAAGGATGATAAAGGATTTATCATGACAGGAACAGAACTGGTGAAGGACAAGGCGTTCCAGGCGTGCTGGAAGCTGGACCGCGAGCCCTACATGTGCGAATCGAATGTACCGGGCGTTTTTGCCGCGGGCGATGTGCGCATGGGTGCCCTCACCGGCATTTCATCGGCCGTGGGGGAAGGCGCCATGGCCATCCGCTTTACCCGCAAGTATTTACAGGAACTCTAACGACACCATATGGATCGCTACTTAATCATCTCCGAACACACCGCTGAAGAATGCCGCATGGCGGTAAAGCATTTTTTGCAGTACCACGCAACCTTCCTTACGCACTTCGAATGGGGCTGCAAGGACAATGACCACCATGCCTACCTCATCACCGAGGCGGACAGCCATGAGAATGCCCTCCTGGCAGTACCTCCGTTGTTCCGCCCGAAGGCGAAGGCCATCAGGCTCACCTATTTCAAGCCGAAAGAAGGAACGGATGTTTCGCATCAGAAACCAGCATCATAAGCTGGTTTCTGATAATTCAATTGCTTGACAGGAAGTGGTGTTTGCCTTGGCAAGGCTTGTCTTTTCTTTTGTTTGTTTTCTTCTGCCGTCTTTTGTCTTGACAAGACGTATGTCCTTTCTTTTGCTTGTCCTTCACCTTCATTCCACCTTTTCCCCCGCCTTCGCCAGCTACGGCGGACAGGCTTGACACAAAAGGTGGCGCCAATCCCGATAGCTATCAGGACAAGCACATCTCCTGCCTGCGTGACGCAGTCAGGCACGGAAGGGTAGCAGATCTTTATGCGACGTCTCCGCTCGCAGATGCGCAATTGTAACACCCTGCTGTCCGCCGGGCTGCAGGTTTATGTCTCCTCTGCTTGCTATTTGACGACCCTGGGACCGCTGTGTCCCGCCATTTAGCGGGGCAAGGCGGGTGACCACCCCGACACTCGTTCAGATAAAACAGGGATACCAGCTTTAGACAAATTCTACCATTTGTTCCTGAATTCAGGAGTCGTTAGTCAGCCACAACCGGAGATGGCTATAGTGAGATGAGAAATGGCCTGCAAATAAGCCTTTCATTAATTACCGGTATTCACGCGACGCGGTCCATCCAGTAGCGGAGTGGCCCAGCGCCTTGTTTCGCCGGCTCTGCACGCCATAGCCTCGAAACATCGGGGCGGCGGCGTGATAGCGAAACACAGCTCTTTTAGACAAGCAAAAGGAGGGACATACGGCCGGCCAGGCGGGGTAACTGATTAAAATCTACCCTTTGTAACGGTATTCACGAGAAGCTGTCCGTCGATTAGAGGAGTAGTCCAGCGCCTTGTTTCGCTGTATAGCGAAACACAGCGCCTCCAGTTGCGTCAGAAAGCACGCAGTAGGGTGACTGAGCTAAAGATCATCGGGCTGCAGACTGGTTCAGTCGACGAATTCATCAGCGGAGTGTTACGCCTTAATGTTTGTTGCGCATTGAATTCGTCTTGA
>DASUVB010000391.1:0-4459 GCA_036373835.1 Flavisolibacter sp.
CTGCTCCTGGTCGAACTGGTCGGTTACACCGTCACCATCTGCATCAGGCAGCACCGGCTTCGGAAGGATCATCAGGCGCGGCTTGCGCAGCTCCTGGTAAGCATAGTCCAGCGGGTTCAGCCACCACAAAGGCTGTACAGCCCTTGAGCCGAGGTTGATGTTCAGGCCAAGGCTGAGGAAATTGTAAGTATCGTAATTCTGTGTAAGAACGGGTTCGGCGCCTGTCTGCTCTGCCCAACGCTGACCATCATACAGGTCGTCGTTCGTAAAGGTAAAGCGGTCTTCCAGCGCAATGTTCAGCCTGTTGCTCAGTTTGAAGGCAATACCACCACCAAAGTGTCCAACAGTCTTGTAAGTCATTCCAAAAAGCTTGGGACGACGCTCGCCGTGATCTTCGGCAGCTGTTTCGTAAGTATCATCCATCGCATCCTTCAGCTGGTCCCTGATCTCTCCCCTGTTCTTGTGCGTGTTGGGCAGCGTAACAATGGAAGCGAAGTTATAGGGCTGATTCTGTGCGTTCAGTGCGTTCACCTTGGCATCGTAAAGGCTTCCGCCGATACCCACAAGGCCATATACATTAATACCAACCTTGGATTTGTGGAAACGAATGTTGTTCAGGGAGAACAAACCTTCGAGCGACAGATCCTGGATATTCGTCTTGTAGTTATAATATACAATACCGGTATAGCCATGCTGTGTCCAGGCTTCGTTCTCGCTGTAGTTACCGGAAGGCAGCCAGTTCAGACCTTTCGCATAACCATACATGTAATTCAGACGTGCAGAAAATACATATCCGAAGGCCTTGCGCACGTGGATACCGAAGTTCGGGAACGTCAGAAATTGCGAAGCGACGTCACCACTAACGGTCAACGCGCCCAGTTTGATACCAATCTCCCACATGTTCCTCGGTTTTGCGGGATAGTTGTATGTACCATTGATAAATTCAGTGTGCTGAGCCATTCTTCGGGAGGGGACAACGGATGAGTCTAGTACATCATATCCAGTTCCTGTCGGTGTCTGCGCGAAACTGTACGATGCCAACAGGCATATCAAACCTGTCAGAAAAGAGTACTTTTTGCTTGCCATAACTATTGATTAAATTTTAAAAACAATGTCCTAATCAGTGGCAAAAATATAAATTGAGGCACAATTACCAAACTTTTAAAATTTATTTGTACTAATTGTTTTTCAATTTTATACAAATTGCCCGCACCAAGTCTGCAAAACTTATACCACTGCAGCAGTTTGGTTGGGCTTGCAATTGTACCTTTCCACCCATTTACGAATGCAGCTACCCGTTAATCTCATAGAAAAAGAGTTGAAGATCTTTGAAGAAAAATTCAAGGATGCCGCAAAAAGCAATGTTGCCATGCTCGACCGCATCATGCGGTATGTTGTAAAACGCAAGGGCAAGCAGCTCAGGCCCATGTTCGTGTTTCTTTCGGCTAAGCTTTGTGGTGAGGTCAACGAATCCACGTACCGGGCG
Source organism: Flavisolibacter sp. (assembly GCA_036373835.1). GTDB lineage: Bacteria > Bacteroidota > Bacteroidia > Chitinophagales > Chitinophagaceae > Flavisolibacter. The sequence continues at coordinate 1,487 of DASUVB010000391.1, forward strand.
GCCTCATTAGTAGAATTGCTGCATACCGCCACCCTGGTTCACGACGACGTCGTGGATGATTCCCTCGAACGTAGAGGTTTTTTCTCAGTTTATGCCCTCTGGAAAAACAAGGTCTCGGTTCTCGTTGGAGATTACCTGCTTGCCAAGGGGCTGCTGCTGTCCCTGGATAATAATGATTTCCAGACGCTCAAGATCCTTTCCGATGCTGTGAGACGGATGAGCGAGGGTGAATTGCTGCAGATCGAGAAGTCCAGATCGCTGAACCTGGATGAATCGGTCTATTTTGAAATTATCCGCAACAAGACCGCCTCCCTCCTCGCATCGGCCTGTGCGGCAGGCGCATGGTCCACGTCCGGTGATGAAAACATCGCTGCACGGATGCGTGAATTCGGCGAGAAGGTGGGCATCGCGTTCCAGATCAAGGACGACCTCTTCGACTATGCGGCACACGATGTCGGCAAGCCCACCGGTAACGACATCAAGGAAAAGAAGCTGACACTGCCGCTGATCTACACCCTGAATAACGTTGACAAGGACACCAGGCGGGAGATCATTTACATCATTAAAAATGAGAACACCCGCAAGTCAAGGGTCGCACACGTGATTAACTTAGTGACCCGGGCCGGCGGCATCGACTATACCATCACCAAAATGAACCAGTACAGGGACGAGGCGATCAGGCTGCTGGAAACGTTTCCGCCATCCGGTGTCAGGGATGGATTCAGGGACATGGTGAATTTTGTAACAGACAGAAAATACTGATATGGCTGTGCAGAAGCGATGGACGATCCGCCCGACGGATCATGAAAAGGCAGGCCTGCTGTTCCGCGACCTGCGGATCCACCCGGCACTGTGCGCCATCCTCGTCCAGCGCGGCGTCCACAGCTATGATGATGCCAGGCGGTTCTTCCGCCCCTCCCTCGACGACCTGCACGATCCCTTCCTGATGAAGGATATGGACCGCGCGGTGGACCGCATCCTGCGCGCGTTTTCCGGGAACGAAAAGATCCTGGTGTTCGGCGACTATGATGTGGACGGCACCACCGCGGTGGCCAGCATGTACCAGTTCCTGAAAAAGCACCATGAGCAGGTGGAGTTCTATATCCCGCACCGGTACCGCGAAGGCTATGGCGTCAGCAGGGCGGGTGTGGAACACGCCCGGGATAACGGGCATACGATCATCATCTCCCTCGACTGCGGCATCAAGTCCATTGAGCTTATCGGCTATGCGCGGGAGTTAGGAATAGACTTCATCGTGTGTGACCACCACCTGCCTGATCCCGAACTTCCACCTGCGGTTGCCATCCTGAATCCCAAGCAGCCGGATTGCAGCTATCCCTACAAGGAATTGTGCGGGTGCGGCGTTGGGTTCAAGCTGATATCGGGTCTGAGCCATGCGCTGCAGCTGCCTGCTGAAACTCCATTTGAGTACCTCGACCTGGTAGCTACTGCTATTGCAGCTGATATCGTCCCGATGACCGGGGAGAACAGGATACTGGCCTACTACGGCCTGAAAAAAGCAAATGACGCTCCGAACGCCGGCATCAGGGCCCTGAGTTTCCTGAGCAACTTCTCCAGTGCGCTCCATATCAATAACCTGGTGTTCATGATCGCTCCGCGCATCAATGCGGCGGGCAGGATGGATGATGCACGCAAGGCGGTGATGATGTTCGTATCGGAAACGTACGAAGAAGCCCTTTCCTGGGCCGAGCAACTGCATGCCGACAATACCAGCCGCAAGGAAGCTGACAATACCATTACCGAAGAGGCCCTGGCACTGATCGGATCTGATGAGGCCCTCGTGAACCGCCGGAGTACCGTGATCTTTCAGCCGCACTGGCACAAGGGCGTCGTTGGCATTGTGGCCTCGCGCCTGATCGACCATTATTACCGGCCGACCATTGTTTTGACGCAGAGCGGCGATTATGTGGCTGGTTCGGCCAGGAGTGTTGCGGGGTTCAATGTGTACGAAGCGATCCACCAGTGCCGTGATTGCCTGCTGGGTTATGGCGGCCATTTCTATGCCGCGGGCATGACGCTGGAAAAGGATAAGGTGGAAGCTTTCTGCCAGAAATTTGAAGAAGTGGTCCGGGGATCGATCTCACCAGAGCTGCTGATCCCCGAAATTGTCATCGATGCCGAGATCAGCTTTTCGGATATCCGGAAACCATTCTATGACATCATCTGCCAGATGGAACCGTTCGGACCGGATAACCTGCGGCCGGTTTTCATTGCACGGAATGTGTCCAACACGCCCTGGAGCAAGGTGGTGAAAGAAGCGCACCTGCGTTTCGTGGTGCAGCAGGACGGATGTCGAATGACGGGCATTGGTTTCCATATGGCCGACAAGTTGCCGGTGCTCCAGGCTGGCAGGCCATTCGATCTTGTTTTCACGATCGATCAGAATGAATGGAATGGAGAGACGTCGCTGCAACTAAAGATCATCGATGTTCGTCCTGCTGAGGGTTAAACCAGGGTTTATATGAAAAATTCGCTTTGCCTGATTTTTTGCGTGGTGCTGGTGCTGTGTGCTACGCAGGGCAGGGCGCAAAGCACCCCCAACACCCTGGATATCGTCGGCTGGAATATTGAATGGTTTGGCGCGTCCTTCGAAAACCCGCCGGACGACAACCTGCAGGAGCAGAATGTAAAAAAAATATTAAGGTACCTCGGTGCGGATCTGTATGGTCTTACTGAAGTGGTCGATACAATGCGGTTGCGAAGGGTCGTGGATTCGCTGGGACCGGATTTCCGGTATGTCATCTCCCCTTACGGTAGCAACAACATCACGGGAACGGGAGCTTCCTGGCTGAATGCGCAGAAGCTGGCGTTCGTTTACAACCGGACAATTTTCTCTAACGTGACGGCGCGGGGACTGCTGCGCGGCAGTACCGGTAATGCCTATTACAATTTCGCATCCTGGCGTTTCCCGTTCATGATGAGCGCCGACGTTACTATTAATGGCGTGACGCG
>DASUVB010000392.1:0-8781 GCA_036373835.1 Flavisolibacter sp.
TTTTCATGTCTGTTATCCCGATGTATTTCAAATTTCAACCCGCTGCCCGTATTTAGGACAGCAGCAATTCACACTCATGAAGCAGCTTGTATTTGTCCACAGCCACGGTTCCCACTTCTTCGCATACAAGGCCGCCGGCAATGTTGGCAATCTCCGCCATCAGCAGCACGTTCTTCGTCACGGCATACACCAGCGCGGCAACTGCAATGACCGTATCGCCGGCGCCGGAAACATCGGCGATGTTGCGGAGGTGTGACGGCAGCATCGCCCCCCGGTCCTCATCCTGGAAATACACGCCTTTTTCCGAAAGGGTGATGAAAGAGACCTTATGATGAAGCAGGTGAGACAATTCCAGGTGTATGTTTTGAAGCAGGTGCAGGTTCACGTCGGTGAACAGCAGGTTGAGCGCATCCCTGATCTCCTTCAGGTTCGGCTTGAACAGGTCCACGCCCTTGTATTCAAAGAAATTTTTTCTCTTGGGATCCACTGCAGTGATGACACCGGCCTCTTTACACACAGAAATGACCACGCGGATCACCGCCTCGGTCAGAATTCCCTTGTTATAGTCCTCCAGTATCACTACATCGGGCTTCTCCCGCTGTACGAACTCCTCGAAGCGGTTGATCAGCTGTGCTTCATCTTCCGTCGACAGGTCGGCGGTAAGTTCACCGTCAAGACGCATCATGTGCTGGTTGCGGCTGATCACGCGCATTTTGTTCGTTGTTAACCGCGATGCGCTTTTAAAGCTGTAATCGGTATTGATGTTCGACGTGGAGAACAGTTCGTCGAGCTTCGCAGCATCCCCGTCATCGCCGGTAACCGAGATCACGTAAGGGATGGCGCCCAGGGAGCGCAGGTTGAGCGCTACATTGCCCGCACCCCCGATCCGGTATTCCTTTTTACGAAGAGAGACGATCGGCACCGGAGCTTCGGGTGAAATGCGCTCCACGTCCCCCCACATGTATGTGTCCAGCATGACATCACCAACAATTCCCACCTTGATTGACGAAAAACGCTGAAACAGCTGTTGTATAGGCTCCATTCCGATGATCCGTGTTTATGTCAAAGCAACGAAATATTGGTAATTCCGGCAACTGCGAAGAAGCGCTGCAAAAAAAATCCTGTATGTGACATACAGGACACCGGTTATTTTTTGGAAGGATATAATTTATTGAGCCCCTCAATGAGGTCACCCGTGATGTTGTACATCGTGTCCCTGTAGAACATGAAACCGGGCTCATATGCGAAAATGTAGGAGAATCCTCTTGACTTGTTATACTCTTTCAGGAAATCCTCGATCTTGGTCTTTGCTTCTGTCTGCCTGCGGATGGAAAGATCCTGCAGCTTCTGGTCCATCGTCTGCATCTGTCCGCGGATATCCATTTCCAGCTTCTGCAGCTCGCGGGCAGCCAGCTCCGACTGCACCTGCGACATCTCCTGCTTCTGCAGTTCATTCAGCTTGTTCTGGTACTTCTGCTTCAGCCTCATTTTCGTGCGGCTGTTCTCTTCGTCCTGTTGCGTCAGCTCATTTTTGATCTCCTTCAGCAGCGTGAAATTGGTTTCAACTGAATCCAGCTCGAAGTAAGCGATCCTGAATTCACCCCCTGCACTGGTGGAAGCTACTTCAGCCTTGCGACCGGTCTTTACTGGTTCCCTGCGTGACGAAAAATGGAGATAGAACAAAACGCCGACGAGGACCAACAAAACACCATTGATGATAAGACTGGCTTTCATGCAGATTTTTTTGCAAAGTAACATTTGCTGCCCTGGTTCCGGGAAATGCAGGCGTTACTTTATGAAACAGTTAACGTAACTTTTTAAGGTACAGGGGCAAAAAAAATCCCGCCGGTGGCGGGATTTCAAAAGTATGATCAATTATTCCTCTTCGTCGAATGTCATGGCCTCGCGGGCTGTCTGCAGCAGTTCGTATTCTTCCTTGCTGCCCACGATCATATTCTCGAACTCGCGCAAACCGGTACCGGCAGGGATCAGGTGCCCTGTGATCACGTTTTCCTTCAGTCCAAGCATGTCGTCGGTCTTGCCCTGGATGGCTGCAGAAGACAGCACCTTGGTAGTCTCCTGGAACGATGCGGCCGAGATCCAGCTCTGTACACCCAGCGATGCCTTTGTGATACCCAGCAGCGTTGGCGCTGATGTGGCAGGTTTTGCATCGCGGTACTCCACCAGCTTCTTGTCGTTCCGGCGCAGCACTGAATTTTCCTCGCGGATCTCGCGCAGTGTTACGATCTGGCCAGGACGCATCTTGGTTGATTCTCCTGCCTCGGTGATCACCTTCTTGTCGAAGATGTAATCATTCTCCTCCAGGAATTCGAACTTGTCCGTAAGATCCTCCTCCAGGAACTTCGTATCACCCGGATCCACGATGGAAACCTTCCGCATCATCTGGCGCACGATCACTTCAATGTGCTTGTCGTTGATCTTCACACCCTGGAGACGGTACACTTCCTGTATCTCATTTACCACGTACTGCTGAACAGCAAATGGTCCCTGGATCGCGAGAATGTCGCCCGGTGCGATCTGGCCATCGGACAGCGGTGAACCTGCTTTCACAAAGTCACCGTCCTGCGCCAGGATCTGGCGGGTCAGGGGCACCAGGTATTTGCGGGTCACGCCATCTTTTGCCTCGATGATGATCTCGCGGTTACCACGCTTGACGGCACCCATCGTTACAACGCCATCGATCTCGGATACGATCGCCGGGTTGGACGGGTTCCTTGCTTCAAAGAGCTCCGTTACACGCGGCAGACCACCCGTGATGTCGCGCAGCTTTCCAAGCACGCGCGGGATCTTCACGATCACCTGGCCGGCCTTCACATCTTCACCATCCTCGGGGATGATATGGCTGCCGGTGGGCAGGTTGTATGATTTGTTCTCCTTACCATGTAAAACAATGGAAGGGATCTTTGTCTTGTCCTTTGTTTCAATAACCACCTTCTCGCGGTGACCTGTCTGTTCGTCGGCCTCCTCGCGGTACGTGATGCCTTCGATCACGTTCTCGAACTTCACGGCGCCGTTGATCTCGGCAACGATAACGTTGTTGAACGGATCCCATGTGCAGATCACATCGCCTTTCGCCACCTTCTGGCCGTCTTTTACCATCAGCGTCGCACCATAAGGAATGTTATTCGTGATCAGCAGGCGGTCGTTCTTCGTATCCATGATACGGACTTCACCGGTACGCCCGATCACCACCTGTACCTTGTCGCCCTCCTGGTTCTCCGTAACAACAGTACGCAGACCGTCGAACTGGATAACACCATCGAATTTCGCGGTAAGCGTGGATTCAACAGCAGCAGATCCTGCAACACCACCCACGTGGAAGGTACGGAGTGTCAGCTGTGTACCCGGCTCACCGATGGACTGGGCGGCGATGATACCAACCGCATCACCACGCTGTGCGATGTAACCTGTTGCCAGGTTCTTACCATAACACTTCACGCAGGTACCGCGCTTGCTTTCGCACGTCAGCACCGAGCGGATCTCCACGGTTTCAATACCGGCATCCTCGATCTTCTGCGCAATGTCATTCGTGATCTCATCACCGGCAGTGACCAGCAGCTGCTCGGTCTGGGGATCGTACACATCATGCAGAGATGTACGGCCGGCGATCCTGTCGGACAACGGCTCGATCACATCCTCATTATCTTTCAGCGCGGAGGTGGCAATACCACGCAGTGTTCCGCAATCTTCTTCTGTAATAACCACATCCTGCGCTACGTCAACGAGACGACGGGTAAGGTAACCGGCATCCGCAGTCTTGAGGGCGGTATCGGCAAGACCTTTACGCGCACCGTGCGTGGAGATGAAATAATCAAGTACGTTCAGGCCACCCTTGAAGTTGGACAGGATCGGGTTCTCGATGATCTCGGAACCGGTGCTGCCCGATTTTCTCGGCTTCGCCATCAGTCCTCTCATACCGGCAAGCTGCTTGATCTGCTGCTTCGATCCGCGCGCGCCTGAGTCAAGCATCATGAACACGGAATTGAAGCCCTGCTTGTCGGCACTGAGCTCACGGATGAGCGTTTCAGTGATCCGCGTATCCACACGTGACCAGATGTCAACGATCTGGTTGTATCGCTCGTTGTTGGTGATGAGACCCATGTTATAGTTCTCCCACACCTCTTCCACTTCCACCTTTGCGTTTTCCAGCAATTCGTTCTTGATGTCCGGGATGATCAGGTCATTGATAGAGAATGACAGGCCACCACGGAAGGCCATGCGGAAACCAAGCTGCTTGATGTCGTCGAGGAACTTCGCGGTCTTCGGCACATTCGTAATGGTGATGATGTCACCGATGATCTCGCGGAGGTTCTTCTTCGTCAGCAGCGCGTTCACGAATCCAACTTCCTTCGGAACGAACTGGTTGAAAATAACGCGGCCTACAGTCGTATCGATCAGCTTTCTTGAAAGCGTGCCTTCGTCACTGCGGACGTTGGTCTTCACGCGTATCCACGCATGAAGGTCAATTTGGCCCTCGTTGTATGCAATGATCACTTCTTCCTCGCTGTAGAATGCCTTTCCTTCACCACGCACCTTCTCGGCGTCTGTGGACTTCCTGCCCTTGGAAATGTAGTACAGGCCAAGAACCATGTCCTGCGAAGGCAGGGTGATCGGCGTACCGTTCTGCGGGTTCAGGATGTTGTGAGATGCCAGCATCAGCAGCTGTGCTTCCAGGATGGCAGCATTGCTCAGGGGCACGTGCACCGCCATCTGGTCACCGTCGAAGTCGGCGTTGAAGGCCGTGGTTACGAGCGGGTGCAGCTGGATCGCCTTGCCTTCCACCAGCTTGGGCTGGAAAGCCTGGATGGACAAACGGTGCAGCGTCGGGGCACGGTTCAGCATGACCGGGTGTCCCTTCAGAATATTTTCAAGGATATCCCAAACCACAGCTTCCTTCTTGTCAACAAGCTTCCTTGCCGACTTCACTGTTTTTACGATACCTCTTTCAATCAGTTTGCGAATAATGAACGGCTTGAAAAGCTCGGCGGCCATATCCTTGGGCAGACCGCACTCGTACAGCTTCAGCTCAGGTCCTACCACGATCACCGAACGGCCGGAATAGTCAACACGCTTTCCAAGAAGGTTCTGGCGGAAGCGGCCCTGCTTTCCTTTCAGTACATCGGAAAGTGACTTCAGCGCGCGGCCACCCTCTGCCTTCACGGCATTGGACTTGCGGCTGTTGTCGAAAAGGCTGTCCACGGCTTCCTGCAGCATACGCTTTTCGTTACGCAGGATCACCTCGGGCGCCTTGATCTCGAGCAGGCGCTTCAAACGGTTGTTGCGGATGATCACACGGCGGTACAGGTCGTTCAGGTCGGAAGATGCGAAGCGGCCGCCATCAAGCGGTACCAGCGGGCGCAGCTCCGGTGGAATGACCGGGATATATTGCATTACCATCCACTCGGGACGGTTGGAAATTCTCGTTTGTGCATCCCTGAAAGACTCCACAACGGACAGGCGCTTGAGGGCATCTGCCTTACGCTGCTGTGAAGTTTCTGTTGCTGCTGCGTTACGCAGGTCAAACGACAGCTGGTCCAGGTCAATGCGGGCCAGCAGGTCATGCACAGCCTCGGCACCCATCTTGGCGATGAACTTATTCGGGTCTTCGTCAGGCAGGTACTGGTTATCCTTGGGAAGTGTATCCAGGATGTCGAGGTATTCTTCTTCAGTAAGCAGGTCGCCGTAATTCTGTCCCTTGTCGGCGCGGATGCCCGACTGGATCACCACGAAGCGCTCGTAGTACACGATGCTTTCGAGCTTCTTCGAGCTCATGCCCAGCAGGTAGCCGATCTTGTTCGGCAGCGACTTGAAATACCAGATATGAACAACGGGAACAACCAGCTTGATGTGACCCATGCGCTCGCGGCGTACTTTCTTCTCAGTAACCTCAACACCGCAACGGTCGCAGACGATCCCCTTGTAACGGATCCGCTTGTACTTGCCACAGGCGCATTCGTAATCTTTTACCGGTCCGAAGATCCTTTCGCAGAACAGGCCGTCTCTCTCGGGCTTGTACGTACGATAGTTGATGGTTTCGGGTTTCAGCACCTCTCCGAAGCTCTTTTCAAGGATGCTGTCGGGAGAAGCCAGCCCGATCGTGATTTTTGAAAATGTTGGTCTCGGACGATTATCTCTTTTATTAAAAGCCATAATAGCTGATTTCAGATTTACAATTTGTGATTCGAAGGTGAAGTAGCAGTGAACGACCGGGGCCGCTCACTGCCAAATTATTAATCGTGGAATTTCAGATCCAGGCCCAGTCCCCTCAGTTCATGCACCAGAACGTTGAATGACTCGGGAATTCCGGCGCGCGGGATATTCTCACCTTTTACAATCGACTCGTATGTTTTTGCACGGCCTATGATATCATCGGATTTAATCGTCAGCAGCTCCTGCAGGATGTTGGAGGCACCATATGCTTCCAGCGCCCATACTTCCATCTCACCAAAACGCTGTCCGCCGAACTGCGCCTTACCACCGAGCGGCTGCTGGGTAATGAGGCTGTAAGGCCCGATGCTTCTTGCGTGCATCTTGTCATCCACCATGTGGTGAAGCTTGATCACGTAGATCACACCAACAGTTGCCTTCTGGTCAAAACGCTCACCGGTTTCACCGTCGAACAGGTACGTGTGGCCATACATCGGGATGCCTGCCTTCTGGCAATACTCCCCGATCTGCTCCGTGGTAGCACCGTCGAAGATCGGCGTCTCGAACTTCACGCCCAGCTCCATACCTGCCCAGCCAAGCACCGTTTCGTAGATCTGTCCCAGGTTCATACGCGATGGTACGCCCAGCGGGTTCAGCACGATGTCGACCGGCGTTCCGTCCTCGAGGAACGGCATGTCCTCAGCGCGAACGATCTTGGCAACGATACCCTTGTTCCCGTGGCGGCCCGCCATCTTATCACCCACCTTCAGCTTGCGCTTCACAGCCAGGTACACCTTGGCCAGCTTCAGCACGCCTGCTGGCAGCTCGTCACCAATGGAAATATTGAACTTCTCGCGCTTGTAGCGTCCGAGTTCCTCGTTGTATTTGATGCTGTAGTTGTGCAGCAGGATGTTGATCTGGTCGTCGATCTTGGCATCACCGGTCCACCCCAGCGGGTTGACGTTCATGAAATCGATCTGCGCCAGGTTCTTCTGGGTGAACTTCGCGCCCTTGCCGATCAGCACTTCACCGAAGTTGTTGCTGACACCTGCAGATGCTTTTTCGCGCAGCAGTGTCTGCAGCTTGTCCAGCAGCACGTCCATCAGGTCCGCTACATTCTTCTCATGGATCTTGTCCAGCTTCTCCAGGGCTGCCTTTTCGCGCACCTTGGCATTTTTATCTTTCTTCGCACGCTGGAACAGCTTTTTGTTGATCACCACGCCTTCCACACCGTTCGGTGCTTTCAGTGAGGCGTCTTTCGCATCACCTGCCTTGTCGCCGAAGATGGCGCGCAGCAGTTTTTCTTCCGGCGTCGGGTCAGATTCGCCCTTGGGCGTGATCTTGCCGATCAGGATATCACCTTCCTTGATCTGGGCACCGATGCGGATGATGCCGTTCTCGTCGAGGTCGCGTGTTGCTTCCTCTGACACGTTCGGGATATCGGGTGTCAGCTCTTCCTCACCCAGCTTTGTATCGCGTACTTCCAGCTCATATTCAGAGATGTGAACGGAAGTGAACATATCTTCTTTAACCACTCTTTCGCTGATCACGATAGCATCCTCGAAGTTGTAACCCTTCCATGGCATGAACGCCACTTTCAGGTTCTTACCGAGCGCCAGCTCGCCATCCTTCGTGGCGTAGCCTTCGGTCAGGAAGTCGCCTTCCGAAACCTTCTGGCCCTTCTTCACGGCAGGCTTCAGGTTGATGGAAGTTTCCTGGTTGGTCTTGATGAACTTCGTGAGCCTGTATACTCTCAGGTCATCTTCGAACGAAACCAGTCTCTGTGCTTCGTTGCGGTTGTAACGCACGTGGATCTCGTTGGCGTCAACAAATTCAACAACGCCATCACCCTCTGCGTGGATCTGGATCCTTGCATCGCGTGCAGCCTTGCCTTCCAGGCCGGTACCTACGACAGGTACGTCGGGGCGCAGCAGCGGAACCGCCTGGCGTTGCATGTTCGATCCCATCAGCGCACGGTTGGCATCATCATGCTCCAGGAACGGGATCAGGGACGCGCTGAGTCCAACGATCTGGTTGGGCGCAACGTCCATGAACTCCACTTCGTGCTTGTCCAGGATCGGGAAGTCGCCTGTTTCGCGGCTCACGATCTTGTCCTCGGCAAAGTTTCCTTTATCGTCCACCGGCGTATTCGCCTGGGCGATCTTCGCGGTATCTTCTTCTTCTGCGCTCAGGAAAGTGAGCTGCTTCATTTCCACCTTGCCATTATGCACCTTGCGGTATGGGGTTTCGATGAAGCCCATCTCGTTGATCTTCGCGTGCACGCACAGCGTGGAGATCAGACCGATGTTCGGACCTTCCGGCGTTTCAATCGTACACAGGCGGCCGTAGTGCGAGTAGTGAACGTCACGTACCTCGAAGCCGGCTCTTTCGCGGCTCAGACCACCGGGACCGAGCGCGGAAATACGACGCTTGTGCGTGATCTCCGACAGCGGGTTGGTCTGGTCGAGGAACTGCGACAGCTGTGATGTACCGAAGAACGAATTGATCACGGAAGAGAGTGTCCGCGCGTTGATCAGGTCCACCGGTGTGAATACCTCGTTGTCACGCACGTTCATTCTTTCACGGATGGTTCTTGCCATACGGGCGAGACCC
>DASUVB010000393.1:0-3505 GCA_036373835.1 Flavisolibacter sp.
ATTCACTGCGGCACAGGGACTGGGTAATAATGATGTTCGCGGCATGATGGAAGACCCCGATGGCAACCTCTGGTTCGCGCTTGGCGGCGGCGGCGTGGCACGGTATGATGGCCGGTTCATCACCGGCTTTACAGTGCGCGATGGTCTCGGGAGCAACGAGGTGCGCTGTGTTACCCGTGACCTGCAGGGTAAAATATGGTTCGGGACCTACCTGGGTGGCGTCAGCCGGTTTGACGGAAACACCTTTACTACGTTCTCAACAGCCCATGGTTTGGCAAATAACAAGGTATGGGCTGTCATGTGCGACACCTCGGGCTACCTCTGGTTCGGAACGGTTGGTGGGGGCGTCAGCAGGTTTGATGGCAGAAGTTTTACTACGTTCGACACATCGCACGGACTCATACACAATAACGTCCGCTCCCTGTACCAGGACCGTACCGGCCATATCTGGATAGGAACCGAAGGAGGATTATCAAAATTTGATGGAGAACGCTTCACCAACTATACAACGGCAGACGGCCTGACGCACAACAGTGTTCACAGCATCCAGCAGGATCGCCGGGGCAACATGTGGTTCGGCACTTACAACGGTGGCGTCAGCCGGTACGACGGAAAGCACTTTACCAGCTATACCCGGCGCCAGGGGCTTGCTGATAACATTGTCCGGGACATCGTTGAAGACCGTATGGGTAACCTCTGGTTTTGCACGGAGGGTGGTGGGGTCAGTCTTTACACCGGCGAAGGCGTTATGAGCTATACGACGGAGCAGGGTCTCCCGGACCATATTATCCGGGGTATTTATGAGGATGCACAGGGACGGATATGGCTGGGCACCAATGCAGGCGGACTTACGATCTACGATGGCAAAACGTTCACCTCATGGTCGCGTGCACAGGGTCTGCCGCATAACCGGGTACATGTTGTAGTCGGTGACCGCGCGGGAAATGTCTGGCTGGGCACAGACAGCGGGGCTGTTTATATTGACGGCAGCAATATGTCCGTGATCTCTGTGGCCAACGGACTGCCGGATATTCATGTTCGCTGCATATACGAGGACCACGAAGGCCGTATGTGGTTTGGGACGGAAGATGGCGGTGTGGCTATATATGACGGAAAAAAATTCCTGACCTACACCACCGCCGAGGGCCTGCCCTCCAACGACGTGCGCGGCATTGTGCAGGATGACGCCGGAAATTTCTGGCTGGCAACGCACGGGGGTGGCATCAGCCGTTTTGATGGCCGCACGTTCCTGAATTTTTCAAAAGAGCAGGGGCTTGCCAACGACTTTGTCTTTAGCATCCACAGGGATTCCGGCGGCAACATCTGGGCGGGAACGGGTAACGGCGGCGTCAGCATCATCCGCCGCGAAAAGATTCAAAAGTTACAGGCAGGCGACCACACCGCGCCGGTGTTCCAGGATTTTACCAGCCGCGAAGGACTTGCGAACGATGTTGTGTATGATGTAACGGAAGACCAGGCAGGTAACATTTTCATTGGCACCAATCTCGGCCTGACACTGGTAAGGAAAGGGCTCAGCGGAATTGCCGGCAGTATCCCGCCTGAACGCATCGAATATTATAATACACGTACAGGATATCCCATCAAGGATGCAAACACCCAGGCCATGTATGTAGATCGTAACGGGGTGCTTTGGATGGGAACAGGCGAAAAGCTGGTTCGATTCAATGATGCGGCCATCAACAGGAATGCACTTCCGGCACGCATCCAGGTTGAAAATGTGCAGGTCAATAATGAAAAGATCAGCTGGTACTCACTGCTTCATTCCAAAAAGTCAGTGACAAATTCGCCGCGCGCCGAGGTGGTGGCAGAAGAAGCGCTTACAGGCATCACCGCAGGCGATAAGCTTCGCGACAGCATGGTGCGGAAATTCAGTCGCATCAGCTTCGACAGCATCCGTAAATTTTACCCGCTCCCGGTGAACCTGCAGCTTCCTTATCGCTTCAACACTGTTTCCATCGGTTATAATGCCCTGGAGCCCGCACGCGCAGGCCTGGTTAGTTACCAGTATATGCTGGACGGGTATCATGACGAGTGGAGCCCGGTAACAGGAAGGACCACGGCAGAATTCGGCAACCTTGACCCCGGCACCTATACGTTCCGGGTGCGCGCACGCACCCCTGGCCGCACCTGGAGCGAGCCTTCCGAATACAGGTTCGAGGTGCTCCCGCCTGTGCACCGCACCTGGTGGTTTCTCTCGTTTGCAACGTTGTTGCTGCTTGGCATCATCTTCCTGGCGGCACATTTCCGCATCCGCATGATACGCCGTAAGGAGCAGCAAAAAATGCTGCATGAAAAGGAGTTGCTTGAAATGGAAGCCCGGGCGCTGCGGGCCCAGATGAACCCCCATTTTATTTTCAACTGTCTCAACTCCATCAAGGCGCTGATCCAGAATCACGACGAGCAGGGATCCATCAGCTACCTGACTACTTTTTCAAAGCTGATCAGGACACTGTTCCAGAACTCCGACAAGCGCCAGATCACGTTGTACGATGAACTGGAGACCTGTCGCCTTTATACCCGCCTGGAGGCCATGCGACTGAATGGCAAGCTGCACTATCACTTTGAAGTTGATCCGCTGGCAGACCTGAAATCGATCATGGTCCCGGCGCTGATCATCCAGCCTTTTATAGAGAACGCCATCTGGCATGGCATTGTACCGAAGGACACGCCGGGAACAGTGCGTGTCAGCGTGGAGAGCACCGGTACGTCGGTGATCTGCAGGGTAGATGACGATGGCATTGGGCGCGACCGTTCGCGTATTAACAGGCCGGTCACACCCGTCATCCACGAATCGAAGGGGGTCCATCTTTCGCAGGCACGCATGGACCTGGAAAAAATACTGAACGACAGCAATGCGGGCATCCGCATCATTGATAAATTTGAGGGAGACCAGGCATGTGGTACGCTGGTTGAACTGCATTTCGATATTGACGGGAATGAGATTACCCCCGACAATAAAAGGTCATCCTTTGTTAAACAACTGTTCAGGGTCAGAAAATCCGTGAAGATGAACGGCAATAAGGGCTGAAATCCTTCCAGTTATGAACCCGGGTTGTAGAAATGCAAACTGGTATGCCAGGCCCCGGCAGCGCATTTTATTTTGCAGCATGCAAACATGGCTGCCGGGCGCTGCTCCTGTTCTGGATAAAATAGAAAAAGGCGACATGATACGTGCCCTGATCATAGATGATGAACCACAGAACGCAGCCATCCTGAAAAAGGACCTGGAACTGCATTGCCCGCAGGTAACAGTGACGGGCATGTGCCACTCCGCCAAAGAGGGTATCATGGCGATCCGCAAGGAAACGCCGGACCTCGTGTTCCTTGATATCGAGATGCCCTGGATGAATGGTTTCGAAATGCTGGAAGTGCTGGACGAGATCAATTTCAATATCATTTTCACTACTGCACATGACCAGTTTGCGGCACGCGCATTCCGCATCAGCGCCGTGGACTACCTCCTGAAGCCCGTGGATGCCGGTGA
>DASUVB010000394.1:0-2587 GCA_036373835.1 Flavisolibacter sp.
TCCAGAAAGGTACGGTAACACTTATCCGGTAATCATCTTCCTAGAAAACCCTTCAGCACATCAATGCGGAACCGGATCACCGGCCAGGCTTTTTTTGGCTGTCCTTTCAAAACATAAAACAGTGCTATCGCGAATGATGCGCCCAGTTTGAACAGGTATTCGGCAAGTTTCTTCAAAAATGCGAAAGATCCACTGGTGATCCGTAGCCGCTCCCCCCTGCCAATCCCCGAGGCGACCCGGTACATGTATTCCGGGGTGAGCTTGTCCGTTTCCACCACGTGGTGCACCACCATGTCCGGGACATAATAAACGCCGTAACCGCGTTGTTTCAGACGGAAGTACAGGTCCTTACCCTCTCCGCCAATGCGCAGCGTGCCTTTCACCCCCGGCAGTGCCGTACTGAATCCCCCGACCTCGTCAAACGCCTTTTTAGAGACAACCATGTTCGACTCCAGCGGGTATTTATTGGCGCTGAACTCCGTGACATCATCCGCATAATGGAAATTTCCCACCAGTGATGAAACAAAATGCGACATCCATGGGGGTTCCGAAGGAATGTACCGGGGAATAATGCGGCCGCCAAAGCCATGAACTCCAGGGTGAGCGCGGTGAAACCGCCTGATATTCTCGAGGAAGCCCGGTTCCGCCATGGCATCATCATCCATGAAGCAAAGCAGCTCCCCCCGTGCATGGCGGGCGCCCGTGTTGCGCGCAAAAGATGATCCCTGCTGCGTTTCGGTGAGGTACCTGACAGACACTTCCGGGTTGGAGCGGATGATCTCTTCACAAACCTGCTGCGTGTTGTCCCGGCTGTTGTTATCAACTACGATCACTTCGAAGGCAGAGCGGTCAAAATCCTGCGCGATCAGGCTGTTCAGCGCGTCGGCTATGTATTTTTCACGGTTGTAGGAACAAATCACCACTGAAATTTCAACAGGCATGGCTCAAACATAATAAATCCGTGCAGATCGCTGCACAGGCTTACGATTCCTTAGCCATTCGTATGCTGTTCCAGAAAGAGCTGCCCGCAGCCTGCCAACAGTCAGCCTGCAGTTGTATTTTGCAGCCGTGAATCGCATTTCAATTGCCACCATCTGCTTCAATAACCTGCATGACCTGCAGGAAACCTGTAACTCCGTTGATTGGCAGCTGGAATATCCATTCGAGCACTTCATTGTCGATGGCTCCACGACGGGCGAGATCAGGTACTGGCTGGAACATACGCCACAGCCATCCTACCGGCGCTGGATCAGCGAACGCGATCACGGCATTGCCGATGCCTTCAACAAGGGCATCCGGCTGACCAGGGGTGACATCATTTACCTGCTGAATTCAGGCGACACGATGTATGATGATACCGTCCTGCAGAAGGTCAGCCGCACTTTTGCTGCCGACCCATCAATCATGTGGTGCCACGGGAAGCTGAAAGTGTTTCGCGGCGACCAGTGGGTCATCGTCGGGAAGCCCTTTGAGAAAAAAAAGCTGTATCGTGGAATGCGATCCGTGTTCCACCCGACCATGTACATCCGCCGTGACATATACGAGCGGCGCGGCGTGTACGATGGTCAGGTAAAAATTGCGATGGACTACGACCTGCTGTGCCGCATCGCTGATGAAAAATTCGTTTTCATTGACTATCCACTGGCAACCTTTGATCCGACGGGCGTCAGTTCGGCAAAATATATGGAGGGGGTCGATGAATCGTACCGTTGTTACGTGAAATATTATGGACCATCATTCAAACAAAAGGCCTGGCGATTCCGCCAGTTGCTGCTCCACCGGCTTATGGAAAGCCAGGCTGGTAAATTTCTTTACCGGGTCAAGGTTAAACTGGGAGGCCAGAACTGGTGATTACCGGGATTGGAAATAGTTGTAGGCGAGTCCAAGTCCGTCGCGCAGGGAGGTTTTATGATGCCAGCCCAGCGCGTGTAAGCGGGAACTATCCATAAGCTTGCGTGGACTGCCGTCCGGTCGCTCCGGGTTGAATACCACCTCCCCTTCAAATCCAACAACGTCACGGACCAGGTACGCCAGGTCGCTGATAGATATCTCTTCACCAGTGCCCACATTAATGAACAGCCTTGCATTGTAATTGTTCATCAGGAAAAGACAGGCATCCGCCAGGTCGTCAACAAACATGAATTCACGCATCGGTTTGCCGGTGCCCCAAATTTCCACGGTGGAAGCGCCGGAAACTTTCGCTTCATGAAATTTCCGGATCATTGCCGGGATCACGTGTGATTTTTCCAGGTCGTAGTTATCTCCCGGACCATACAGGTTGGTGGGCATGGCCGCGATAAAATTGCTGCCGTACTGGTCCCGGTACGCTTCGCACAGCTTGATGCCCGCGATCTTGGCGATGGCATATGGCTCGTTCGTGGGCTCCAGCAGGCCGGTGAGCAGGTATTCTTCCTTCATCGGCTGCGGTGCCATCCGTGGATAAATGCAGGAGCTTCCCAGGAAAAAAACCTTCTGGACGTTGTACATATAGGAGGCATGGACCAGGTTCAGCTCGATCGCCAGGTTGTCGTAGATGAATTCCGCCCGGTAGGTGTTGTTCGCCACCACACCGCCCACATGGGCGGCA
>DASUVB010000395.1:0-2071 GCA_036373835.1 Flavisolibacter sp.
ATCCTGTACCATGTATTTGATGACGAGGAAGGAGAACATGAGGTCAGCAACCGTCTTCGTGCACTAAAGGACAAGCTCCTTGACGAGAACATCATAAAGGTTGAATGGATCGCAGAATACAGCTATAATTTCATTGAAAGCCTGGAGCGCAAGGTGCGTCACCTGGACGCAGCGCTGGTAGTAATGGGCGTTACGGAAAAATCCAAGCTGGAGCAGGTGGTTGCGGGAAGCAACTCGCTGGACATGATCGACAAGAACCTGTGCCCCGTGCTGGTCATCCCACACAATGCCCGGTTCAACACTATCAAGAATATCGCCCTGGCATCCGATTTCAAGGACGTGACCAATTCGATCCCCATCATACCGGTGAAAAAGGTGCTTGGACTCTTTGGCGCCAACCTGCATATCGTCAATATCAACAATGAAATTTATGTTTCGCTGAGCCGCGAATACCTGGACCAGCGCCAGACGATGCTGAACATGTTCACAGAGTTCAACCCCGAGTTCTATTTCATTACGACGTACGATTTTCATGAAACCCTGCGCCAGTTCATTGCAGACAAGAAGATCGACCTCGTGCTCACGTTCCCGCGTAAACACTCCTTCATCAATAACCTGATCAGGGGTAACAATACCAAGAAGCTGGTTTTCGAAAGCTCGGTACCGGTGCTTGCGGCGCATGAATAATGGGATTAGCTGTTAAATATTGTAAAGTCTGCCCCGGGATGCCGGGGCAGATCGCTTATAAGTGCTTCCTCATTTTGCCTTACAAGGCCCATCGCCTAATTTCGGGGCTGTGTGAACTGTACAGGGTTGGTGCAGGCATCAACTTCGTGTGAACTGCTGGTGGTAATTGTCCTTTATGAAGAATGTAAAGCTGATAGAAGTCGCCTCGGAGATCGGCGCCGGTACACGCGGAGCCAGCCTGGGAATAGAGGCGATCAGGATTGCAGCCCTGGATTTCATGAGTAACTTCTTTATTCACTTCCCTTCCGAAAGAATCCCCTCGGAGAACAAGCTGCTGTACGAGCCCATTGAATCGCCTTATGCCAAACGCATCAAGGGCATCGCGGCGATGTACGACAAGGTCAGCAAGGCGGTGGCTGACACGATTAAATCAAATTTCTTCCCGGTGGTGCTCAGCGGCGACCATTCCATCGCGGGAGCAACGATAGCGGGTATCAGGATTGCAAAACCAAAAAGCAAGCTCGGTGTGATCTGGATCGATGCGCACGCGGACCTCCACACGCCATATACCACCCCCTCCGGCAATATGCACGGGATGCCGGTGGCGATATCGATCAACGAAGACAATAAGGAAAGCGCTGTTCATGACCTGGACGCGGAAACCACGCGGCTGTGGAATTACCTGAAGCATATCGGCAAGATCGCGCCGAAGGTGCTGCCCGAGGATGTCGTGTACGTATCGCTGCGCGACTTTGAGAAGGAGGAAAAGCACCTGATCGACAAATACGGCATGAAGGTCATCACCACCAAGGAAGTGCGCAGCAAGGGGCCTGAGAACGTCGTACGGGCGATCACACGGTATTTCAGCGACTGCAGCGACATTTATATTTCGCTGGACGTTGACAGCCTGGATGCTTCGATCAGCAAGGGTACGGGCACGCCTGTGGGCAACGGGCTCCGCGAACGTGAAGCAGAAGACCTGATCAGTAAGCTGATGCAGAACCGCAAGGTGTGTTGCTTCGAGATCACGGAAGTCAATCCGACCCTGGACAAAGAAAACCTTATGGCGGAAATCGCCTTTAATATTTTACAGCGCAGCGTAAATGTGCTGATGATGAGCTAAAATGAAAAACGTATTTTTTTTCTTCCTGTTCTCCTGCAGCCTCGCATGTGCCGCGCAGGACACATACGCCGACTCGATGCGTACGTATATTGAAAATTATGTCAGCAATCACGGCGTGGTCCGGGGTGCGGACAAGCAGCACCTTCATTTTTTTGACATAAACAGCAGCTACCGGCTACAGGCCCGGTTTGAAAAGCTGGAAAGCAGCCCATGGTTCGAAATGCCTTCTACCGGTGTGCAGAAAAAAATGTACCGCAGGTT
>DASUVB010000396.1:0-3988 GCA_036373835.1 Flavisolibacter sp.
AAAAAGAAGTTCGAGATGGTGATCAGGCAGAAATTGCTGAACCCGATGCAGATGACCAAGACAAGCTTTGCGAATTTAGATGGCTCCGCGCCCAACCCGTCGGGCGGCGCGGTCTCTACCGCCAACGACTACATGAAATTCCTCACGATGTTGCTGAATAACGG
Source organism: Flavisolibacter sp. (assembly GCA_036373835.1). Classification (GTDB taxonomy): domain Bacteria; phylum Bacteroidota; class Bacteroidia; order Chitinophagales; family Chitinophagaceae; genus Flavisolibacter. Next base: position 165 of record DASUVB010000396.1, read on the forward strand.
CATGTACAACGGGAAGCGCATCCTGAGCGAGGAATCGGTACAGGAAATAAGGAAAATACAGATCGCCCCCGAGCTCATGAAGTACTCCCCGAAAACCGCCGATGGTTTCAGGTATGCGTTAGGCAGCTGGTCGATCGAGGAAAAGGACGGCGTGGCAAGCGCGCTGACAAGTCCCGGGCTGCTGGGCACTTTTCCCGTTGTGGACTGGTGCCACGGCTATGCATGCCTGTTCTTTGTGAAAACGCTGCTGAACGAGCAGAAGAAGGATGCCTACCTGCAGATGAAGGATGCGATTGATGAAGAACTTAAATCGAAATGTGAATAGTTGTTTGAGGTTTGAGGTTTGATGTCGGTCACCTTCGCTCCACGGACGCTGAAGTTTTACAAAGGCGGCAAAGCTTCGGTGGCCAGGGATGTTGATGATTGAGGTTGAGTTGCGCCTGCCTTATTTTTTTACCAGCACCACTTTGGCGCGGTCGGCTTTGTAGATCTCCTGGAAAAAGCGGATGATGTCACCCTGCTCTGAAGCCGGGAACCTGCCCGACAACTGCGACCGGATCCTTTTGTAGACCAGCTTATTCCCCCTGACGGTAACGGAGGAAAAATAGGCGCCGTACTTCGTATCCAGGGAAACGTCCTTCGGCAACGCCTCCACTTCATACCCATCAGGTATTGTGATCTCCTGCTCATCCTCGTTGCGGAATTCATAGTCAAATACAAAGTCCACCTTCCGGTCGGGGCTTTCCGTGAGCTGCATCCCTCCTTTGGTCAGTATGTTGGGAACGATGAACAGCCGGCGGCCGGTGATGGTCGCGTAGTTGCGCACCAGGATGTCGAGATGCTCCTCCACCTTCGGCAGAACAGATTTCACCTGGTCGTAACGGAAGTCGTTGATCTCAAAAGTTGACAATTCAATGGTTTCTTCAAGGTATTCCTTCACCTTGTCTTTGGACATTCCTTCGATCATGCCGTTCACCTGGTCCTGCTGGTTGCCCTGGTACACCGCATGCACGGTCATGTGCAGGTTGCCTTCTCCGTCAACGGTTCCCCTGATGCTGCGGTGCATTGTATTCTCCCTGATGCCATAACGGGGTGTAGCTACCAGTTTTCCGCCGCCTTCGCTGATCAGCAACGCCCTGCGGTTCCCCGTTGCAGCACCCATGTAGCCGGCAGGCTTCGACTGGCTGGTACACTCCAGCCAGATGGTATCCTGCTGAAGCGGTACGCACAGGATAGCGTGGTTGAACTGTGATGCCGGAAAATCCTCCATCATACTATAGTCACCCGATTGCACCAGCACATAATTCGAGGGAATACCGGCTTCCTTCAAAAGGCTGTACATGTAATTCGATAGCGCCTTGCAGTCGCCATAGCCTTTCTTTGAAACAAATGATGCCTCGAAAGGCTGGTAGCCGCCGATGCCCAGCTGGATACTGATGTACCGTGTATTCTGCTGCAGGAACCGGTACAGTTTTTCCACCTTTTCACGCTCGGTTGATGCCGAAGCGGCGATCTCCGCTACCTTCTGCTTCACGGGTGCAGGCAGCTGGTCGCGGTCCCTGTTCAGGTTGTAGATGAATTTTCCAAAATCCTCCCAGGTACGCATGTTCCCCTTGTAGCCGTCAAATTCGAACTCATTGGGACCGATGCGAACAAAGGTCGTTCGCTCGTGGAACGGGGGTGCGGCATATTCGCTTTTGAAAGGAAGCAGCTGGCTGACCTGCCACGTATAGGTTTTGCGGGTCTTGTCTGTTGCCTGCGCCGGCTGGCCGTTGTAGTTGAACATCTTGTAGCGAAGGCCATAATCCTGCGGAACCTTCACCACGAATGTGCTCTGTTCCACCGACATGTTCAGCGCGTCCTGGGGCCGCCACGAAGGCATGAAGAATGTCTGGTTCCAGGAAAGTGTCACCTCGTACTCTACCGTGTAAGGATATCCCTTGTAGAAGAAATTATGATACTTGATGCGGTTATCATCGATCAGGCTGATGTCATCCACGGCACTGCGGTCGTGGCAGTCTTTCGTTTTGATCTTTTTAAGCAGCTTGCCCTGGCTGTCGTACAACGCTCCATCGACCGATTCGATCTTATACAGCTTGTTGTATTGTTCCGAGAACCAGGCATGCCGGTCACCATTCTCATTCAGGATGGTGATCGCATACCGGTGCGTGTATGTGGCGCTTTTAGCCGAATGCACCTGGAATTCCAGTACTTCCGCACGCTTCACTGCATTGGCGTTCTTCGTCAGAGATGCGGGGATCGCGGCGGCGGGATACTTGTCAGCGGCCATGGCAGCACATGCTGCGATGCCCAGGACAAGGGTGACTATAAATCGCATAGGTTACTTTTTCTTTTTTAACACGATCTGTTCACTTTGTTTCGATACCAGCCGCGCAAAGAACTCCCTCAGATAGTCATATTCATCCGCGGGGTAGCTGGCACGGTCGATCTTTATCCGTGAACGCAGCGAGATGATCTCGCCCGAATGGCTGATGCGGTATTCAAAAAAGCTTTTACCCTGCTCATCGAGCTTCACCAGCATCTGCTCCGGCACCTCATCCACCACATATCCTTTCGGTACTTCCATGGTGAGGACGAAAATCTCATCGAGTGTATACGGCATTTCCACCGGGTAGTGACGCACCAGGGATTTGAACGGATTGTCCTTGTAATTCTCACCGAACAAGGGACTCAGGTAAATAGTCTCTTCTCCGTCGAGCTTCAATTTAAAGTCGTATTCCAGCACAAGCGGCTGGTCATAATCCTTCAGCCCCGTAACACTTTGTTTGTTCATGATAATATCGTTGCCGAAGCCTTTCACCTTTTCAGTGAAATATGCTTCCTCCCCCTTGTCGGTGATCCTGCTCCGCAGCTCGAACGATTCATTCATGCCGGCAGTGTGCTTCATGGTGCCAGCCCAGGTTCCGTTATCAAGATTGCTGACAAAGACGGACGTCATGGACGACTCACGCAGGGAGTCGGGTGACAGGTCCACCGCACCGATGTTGCTGTTGACAACGCGGGCGTGACCATTATAGCAGAAGGGACGAAGCTGGCCAAAACCCAGTCCCGACCAGCTGGCATCGAGGTAGTAGCGCTTCTTACCAGACCGGAACTGGCAGATCACGTAATTGAAAGCCCCCGGGATCGGGTACAGCTCAAACACGTAACCGTTTTCTGTCGTACTAAGGATCACGGGATCTGCTTCGAGGCCTGCGTCGCGGAGCATGGAGATCAGCAGGAGGTTGATGTCCGCCACGCTTCCCTTCCGTGACTTCATGGCATTTTTCAGCGACTGGTCTACCGTAACCGCATCATGATCGTTGCACGTAAAGTTTTCGCGTACAAAAGCATAGATGCGCCGGGCTTTTTCCAGGTCCGAGTCCGCACCGTTCAACAGCGTGTTGCGCTCGTCCTTCGTCCAGCCGTTATCTTTCTGAAGCGCCCTGCCGAAGTTCTCGTGCTCCAGCAACGCATTCGTCAGCGACCCCCAGGTCATCCGGTAATTGTTGGCTACCAGCGGGTAATTGGTGGAAGCGAACTGGAACTCGATGCGGGAAATATGATTATATAATGTTGTTGTGTAGCTCTCCTTCTTCAATTCAGGAACATCTTTCATCACCCAGCGGTACCGCGTAATATTCGCGTCCAGCCTGGTATCCGACGACCGTTCGTAACCACTGAACCCGAATTCCGGGTTGGCCCGGATGGTAAAAGAGGAATGTGAGCCTGATATATCATCAATATGCATCCTGTGGTGCCCGCGCTTGATAAATGAATAGCTGAAGAACTGGGGCACGTTGAATAACAGTTCGCTCCACAGC
>DASUVB010000397.1:0-3695 GCA_036373835.1 Flavisolibacter sp.
CAGCAAGGGAAGCCTGGAATATAACCAGACGCTTTCTGAAAACCGCGCAAATGCCGTAACAACTTACTCGGGACAGCACGGGATCGACAACTATCGCCTCACTGCTATTGGTAAGGGCGAAACAGATCCGATCGCCACAAACGATACGGAAGAGGGCAGTGCGTCCAACAAGCGCGTGGAGTTCGTGATCACTGCGAATGAAAAAATGAAAGCGGAAGCCCAGAAGGCTACCGGTAAATAAATTTTGTAACTAATAAATGGAAGTATATGAATTGTAAGATGATGCTGTTAAGTACGGCAGGACTATTAAGCATGGGTGCTTTTGCGCAGTCGCAAACTCAGACTGCAGGCAGGACAACAATTGGAATTACAGCTGGTGTAAACTGGAACAATATCAATGGGAAAGCCGCAACCGGCGGCGACCTTGATAATAAATTGAAGACGGGCTTCAACGGTGGAATTAACGTGGAATTCCCGGTAAGCAACGGTTTCTATGTGCAGCCAGGCGTCGAATTCAGGCGCAAGGGATCGGAATTAAGCAATGGCAACAAGCTGTCGCTTTCGTATATCGATGTCCCTGTGACGTTTCTGTATAAACCAGCCCTGGGAACCGGCAGCATGCTGTTGGGGTTCGGACCCTATGTGGGATTCGGAGTTGGTGGAAAAGTTACTTCTCCGAATGGTGTGGAAAGGGAAGTAAGCTTTGACAACACATGGTCTGCAAGTGAGGCGGAAGATCTCCAGTTCAGGAAACTGGATGCCGGTGCCAACTTTATGGCCGGTTACGAATTCAGGAGCAAACTGTCTGCGTCGGTAAAAGCGCAGTTAGGGCTGATAGATATCAACCACGATACAAATATTCCCGGTGACGAAACGAGGTACAGGAATACCGGATTTGGGTTGTCATTGGGTTACAGGCTTTAGTTAGATAACGATATCCTGTGTGCAAATGGCCTGGGCGATGCCCAGGTCATTTTTTTCTGAGCGCCTTTGCCGTGGCTTGTTCCTGTGCCTGGGAATGATTCCCGGGTCGCCAGGGCAGCAACACTTCCGGCAGTAAATTATCTAACATTATCCGGGAATGATGTAATGACAGAAATGCCCCGGTCTTTGACCTTTGAAAGTGGCGATTCTAAATTAAATAGGATTACTTTTTGGGCATGTAAGTGCAAGAGGATTTAAAATATTGAACCATGAATGATATTACGGTCTATCATATAGACGAAGAGACGATAAGTATGCTTGGTCTGGTTCTCACCACCAGGCAAATCAATGCTCAAAGCACGCCGCTGGCCCGGGTGTTTGAGTATCCCCACCTTGAGAATGTATTTATCATGGAGAATGATCTCTACGGAGCCGTGATGCCCGGTGATTCCTGTTTCATTGCCTTTAATGGAAGAAACGGTTTAGTGGGTAAATCTTTGACCATTGAAGCGTTAAGGAATTCCAGCCCGGAAGATATCCGGAAGCTTGTGGCCAGTAATTCGGAGGGCTAAACACGTGTCCCCATCACTATTGTATTCATGTAAAAAAAAGCCATGATGCGAAGCGGCTTCCGGCATAGGCACTATGCGTGGGAATATGTGAGTTCCCGGAAGATCTCAGCCTGCGTGGTAAGTTCCCGGTACGTCCATGGTTTGGCAAAGCAATCCAAAGCCCCGGCCGTGATCAGTTGTTTTCTTAAAGCCCCGGACATGCTAGTTGAGTACAGCACTACCGGGACGTCGCTCGTCTCTGCGTTTCCCTTGAGCAACAGTAAAATCTGGTAACCGTTTTTCAGGGGCATGTTATAGTCCATAATGATCAGTGCAGGAAGATCCATGTTGCCCGACATCAGGGTTAGATAAAAAAGTGCTTTTGCTGAGGATGTAAATGGTTTTACATGTAAGCCTTTTTGTTCCAATTCCGAAGAAAGTATTTCAAGATCGTCTTCGTCGTCGTCGATCAGCAATATATATGGTTGGGCGAACATCTTGTAGCGGACGGTGTTTTATTAGTAAGACTGTATTTTGTTAACGGGTAAGGCGGTGGTTCTTAGAGGTCGGAGTAGAGGAATATCCTGCTGTAATTTGGTAAGAAAACGCCGCATTATTGTTACAGCATTCTCAACAAAGCTTGTAAAATTTACTGATTCCCAGGTGGTGCAGTGCAATGGTTTGCGGGGGCGCATGATAGATTTTTTAGCCGTATCTTCCATTGGTTGAACCAGGCAGTGCAAAAGAGCCACCGGGATCCGTTTCATGAGACTTCTCATTAAAAATATGGTTAGCCTTCGATGCAAGCTGATTGTAAAAGCAGAGCTGGAGAAAAGGCATTTGCACCATAAAGTTGTGGAGCTCGGAGAGGTAGAGATCGAGGAAGATCTTACCCCTGCGCAGCAAAAGGAGCTGAAAGCGTCTTTATTGCATTACGGGCTGGAACTGCTGGAGGATAAAAAAAGCATCCTGATCGAGAAAATCAAGAATATTATCGTGGAGATGATCCACTACAGCGACGAGCCGCCCGTGTTAAACTTCTCCGCTTACCTGGCTGAAAAGCTGCATTACGATTACAATTATCTGTCTAATCTTTTTTCCGAAGTGAAGGGAATGACCATCGAACACTTCATCATAGCCCATAAAATTGAACGGGCGAAGGAACTCCTGATCTATAATGAGCTTACCCTCACAGAAATTGCCGAAAAGCTCCACTACAGCAATGTTGCCCACCTTTCCAACCAGTTCAAGAAGGTCACCGGGCTTACGCCAACATTTTTCAAAAAAATGAAACACAAGAGGTTGATCGCGCTCGAAAACCTGTAAGTGGTAATCTTTGCACATACATTAACGGAAATCAGTAAATACTGCAATACAATGGGCGAATGGTGTAATGATCGCCATCCTTATTCAGCCGACCTTTAAAGAAGGTTTTACAGGCATATTCTAACCGGATAAACTAAGTAGACCTGCTGATCATCGCCTGGGACCGGCAATGTTCTTTCGAAACAGCAATTGGTTCCGGGAAATAAAACACACATTTTGATAGCAACGTTAAAAAATAGTTTTCATGAGGCCGGGAATGCTTCAGTTTTCACAGGCCGGTTTTTCACACAGGTTTTGAGACCGCCTTTCGAGATCAAAGAATTTCTCAGGCAGTGTTATTACGTGGGATACAAGTCCCTGCCACTGGTAGCCATCACCGGCTTTATTATGGGCCTTGTGCTGATCATCCAGTCACGGCCCACACTGGCAGAATTCGGTGCGGAGTCATGGTTGCCGGGAATGGTAACGCTTTCCCTGGTCCGTGAGATTGCGCCGGTGATCACCGCGCTGATCTGTGCCGGCAAGATCGCGTCCGGTATCGGGGCGGAACTGGGATCCATGAAAGTGACCGAACAGATTGACGCCATGGAAGTTTCAGGCATCAATCCTTACAAATACCTGGTGGTGACAAGAATTCTCGCTACCACCCTGATGATACCTATCCTGGTGGTGTTTGCGGATGCAGTCGGTGTTTTGGGCGGTTTTGTGGGCATCAATATCCATGGCGACGTGAATATGGTCAGATACTTTTCACAGGTAATCGAATCACTTTCCTTCGTTGATATTTTTCCTGCTACCATAAAAACATTCTTCTTTGGATTCTTTATCGGGTTGATCGGCAGCTATAAAGGGTATACTGCAGCGAATGGAACTGAAAGCGTCGGAAAGGCCGCG
>DASUVB010000398.1:0-5287 GCA_036373835.1 Flavisolibacter sp.
GTCAGAAAGCTGAACTGGTCGGAGATCCACCAGCCTTCAAAAGCAAACTGGATGATGTGCTCCACCCCCTTATCATCAACTGTATACGCACGCAGGATACCTTTCTCGACGAACGCGATATACCTGCATACATCCCCTTCCTGCAGCAGGTATTGTTTCTTCCTGAGCTTTTTGGGTGTGAAGAAAGATTTACAAAGTGTCTTCTCCGCTTCGGTCAGCTGCACCTTTTCATCCAGCTTTTCAAACAATACCTCGTACATGCTGTAAAAATACTTCACGCCCACCGGTTGCGCGAATGTTACCGGAAATGGATCATATTGCCTACATATCGAAGACTACCGGCCTGTTCACGAGTTCATAGTATTCGTTGTGTACGCAGGCATTAATGAAATAGGTACCGTTTCGACGGGTGCTGCCATACGATTCGTGGATGTGGCCACAGACATGCACCGCCGGCCTTATTTCCTGTACCCGCTGCAGCAGGTCCCTGCAGCCGGCATGTTGCTCATTGATGACCATATCGAGAATCCCATACGCGGGTCCATGTGTCAGCAACAAATTTGTATCGGGCGGGATCAGTTCCCAGTGTTTCCTGATGGAGGCTCCCCGCTGTCGGTTGAATGCCCACCTGAAATACCACGGTGTCACAGGTGAGCCCCAAATGCGGATACCGTTCACCGTTATCCCGGAGTCGTTCAGATATGTAATTCCTTTCGGAACCAGGTTCCCGATCTCTTCACGGTTTGTCTGCTCAAAGTAGAAGTCGTGATTCCCTGCAATAAAAATCTTGTGCTGGAAATCCTGGCGCACCATCCATGTCAGGAAATCAATCATCTCCTGCTTTTTGCCGCGATACGAAATATCTCCTGCATGCAGCAGCACGTCTCCCTTCGGCAACCGTATGGAAAGGTGCCGGCAATGCGTATCTGATATTGCAACGAATCTCACGGGCCGCTACGACAGCATGGTTAATTCTCTTCTTTTTGGATGCTGGTGTTCCGGTTTACGTCCTGTTCCCTTGTTTTCGGTTGTGGGTCAGAAGCCCTCCCTCCGGTTTGCGAACCGTGATTCGACTTTCTTTCTGCCCCCGATTGAACAAACGGCTGGTTGCTCTGGTTGCTGCTGCCGCGTCCTGATGTACCTTTTTTGTTGTTATCCCCTCTTCCTGGCATGGTATGAATTTTTAAGTTTACGAGTCAAACTGCATGTAGCACAGTAATTATGCCATCAAAACCTGCACCATGAGAGCAGCCTGCTTTTTTTCAATCCTTGTCTTCCACTGTTCGGTACCGTTTACTTCGTGGGCACAGGAAACAGACACTGCCACGCAACTGTTGCCCGGAGTTCTTATCCGCGCCTTTGAGCAAAACAGGGAACTGAAGAATACGCCCGCTGCCGTTAATTATGTCGGAAAGAAGCTACTGGGACAATTCAGCAACGCATCAATCGTCCACGCGGTGAACGCTACCCCGGGTGTGCGGATGGAAGAGCGTTCCCCCGGCAGCTACCGTTTCAATATCCGCGGCTCTTCGCTGCGATCACCGTTCGGAGTGCGGAATGTGAAGGTATATTTCAATGACATACCGATCACGGATCCGGGCGGCCATACCTACCTCAACCAGCTCGGTTACTACAACTTCAACTCCATCGAGATCATAAAAGGCCCCGGAAGCAGCGTGTATGGTGCAGGTACCGGCGGTGTCCTACTGGTGCAGGCAATGCCGGAAAACGAGCCCCCGAATGCATTTGCCGAATATGCGCGCGGCAGTTATGGCCTCAGCAACCTGTATGGGAGTCTGACCACCGGAAACGAGCGACATGTCAGCCGCATCGGACTGCAGCGGCAGCGAAGCGACGGGTACCGAAACCACTCTGAGCTGGAACGTGATGTGCACACATGGAATGGCTTATTCAAACTGGATGACAAAAGAGTGTTGCGCACGACCTTCCTGTATGGCGAGCTGTTTTATGAAACTCCAGGCGCCCTAACCGCAGCTGAATACGAGGACAACCCACGGTTGGCACGCCCCGGAGGTTTCGGATTTCCGGGTGCCGAGGAAAGCGCCGCATCCATCAGCCAGAAGACATTTATTTCGGGTGCGTCCTACCAGCAGCAACTATCTGCTACCTGGATGAATAAAAGCACGCTATACGGCATGTTCACCGAGTTGCGGAATCCTACCGTGCGGAATTATGGGAAAAGTTCCGAGCCACATCTTGGTGGCCGTACGATGTTCCGCTATTCGAAAGGCCCCGTGGTGCTGGATGCCGGTGGAGAATGGCAGGAAGGGTTTACATCTGTCAGCATCCATAAAAACACTGGCGGCCTTCCCGACTCGATCCAGGTGTCGGATGAGATCAGTAACCGCCAGCAGTTTGTTTTTGTACAAGGTGCGTTTGAATTGTCAGACTGGACGCTGACAGCCAGCGCAAGCTCGAATTACCTGCGGGTAAAGACGCAACGTTTTACACCCGCCACTTCCGGTGCACAGGAGCGGAAGTTCACCAACGAGATCACACCACGCGTCTCATTAATGAAAAAATGGCCTGCGCTGACGGCGTATGCCAGTGTGGCGAAGGGTTTTTCCCCGCCGACAACGGCAGAACTGCTGCCCACGGGTGGCGCCATCAACCTGGGGCTGGATGCAGAGGAAGGTGTAAACTATGACCTGGGCCTGCGCTTGCGGGAAGGCGGTGTTTTCGTTGACATTAATGCTTTTTATTTTCGCCTGCAGAACATGATCGTGCTTCGACGCGATGCCGGCGGCGGTGACTTCTTCATTAATGCAGGTAAAACCAGGCAGTATGGTGTCGAAACACAGGTAACCTGTTCATTGTTCGATAAAGGGCCCTGGCAACAGTCGCAAGCCTGGGCCAGTCATACATGGCACCGTTTCAGGTACCGGGAATTCGTCCAGGTCAACAATGATTTTTCCGGCAACAGCATCCCCGATGTGGCACCGCATGTGATCGCTGGAGGCGTTGACCTGGTTTCAGCTGCCGGGTTTCTGGGTTCCCTGACATATTATTTCAACGACCAGATGCCCCTGAATGATGCCAACACCGCACACGCGTCTTCCTTCCACCTGATCGGAATTCGTGGGGGATGGCAGCAATGGATGAAAGGAGGCTTTCGGCTGAAGCTCGTCGCGGGAGTTGAAAATCTCCTGGATGAACGATACAGCCTGGGGAACGATATCAATGGTTTCGGGGGACGATATTACAACGCTGCTGCGGCACGCAACTATTATGCTTCCGTGATCGTGCAATGGCTATACCGCTGATCAGCCCATGGCCGAAGTTACAAGGCGGTGTTCCCAGACGTGATGGTCCTGCTGTTTCCGGCGTTCCAGGAACCTCATGACGCCCGCTGCTACAATACCACCGATGACATAGAGGCCAATGGTCATCATCCGCGTTTCGAGCGTGCGGCTGCTGTGTCTTTCACTAAGGCCCATCTTCCCCGGCAGCACCACTGCTCCCACCCCGGCTGCGAGGCCCAGGGCCGCGCCCCGAATCAGTGCATGTTGTTTTTTGCCAATGCCTGCAAAACTGTAGTACAGGGCGTTGCTGACAAGGTCTCCCGCCAGCGCCATGGTATATAATTTTTTTTCAGGAACCCTGCCATCTACCTTGTGCCAGGTCTTTGCAATAGCTTCTTTCCCGAGCAGGTCCATCCGGGGAGCTTTCGGCAACAGGGATTTGATAGCTTCATGTATCAGGGTCAGTGCGGCTGCACCTGCCAGGCCGCCTTCTAAAGCAGATATTGTCTTCATACTTACCTTTTATCAACCATATCACTTAAAAATTAATGCCAATACCCGCCCGGAGCATAAAATTTACCACATGGAATGGGAGATAAAATATGGACCTTAATATCTTTTCCCTCCGCCTGTATAGGAAAGTGGTGTGCTGACTTTCTGCAATTTTCCGGGGGAGAGTCTTGCTTCTCGCCCTGCCGGTTGGAACACCTTCCGGATCCGTCGTCAGACCGGACATGCCACATCAGCAAAAGAAGCATCCTATTCCCGGCATGAACCAAGGTCATCAGTGATTTATTTTATCACGACGCTTCCCAGCTTTCGTGACAGTTCCATCTCCAGGTTTTTGAGGTGCTGATGGGTCAGGAACAGGGTATGCTGTTCTTCGGGAGTGGATTTTTCCAGGTCCGCCTGGTTCTGGAGCAACAGGCGCTTGATCTTGCGGAGCTTGAGGTAATTGACAGCAGATTCCACTTCCTCATGCGTCGTATCCTTCTGGGTGTTCAGGTATCGCATCAGTTGCTCTTCGTTCTTCGGGTTGATAGTATCCAGGAAGCCACGGTAATCCTGTTCGAAAAGCGCCTTCTGGTAACCGGTGGACTGGCTGAGCTCTTTTTTCCAGTGCTCACTCTGCTCGTAAGGAAAATGCATCAGCGATACTGCCAGCGTACTGACCGTAGTATCCGGGTGATAAATGAAAATGTTTTTATCGGGCCTGATGCGTTCCCGCATCATTTGCCGGTATTCGTGGATGAATTTCAGAACGGTTTCGTTGTCGATCAGCTCATCTTCCGGCAGCTCTGAGAGAACATGGTCTGCTACCAACTCCTGGCCGTCCCAGTTCTTGTTGCCGTGTTCCAGCAGCACCCGTACGATCTCTTTTTCCTGCAGCTCGTCCTTGAACAAAAGCCGGAACGTATGATCATCATAATTGGCTGCTTCGGCTTTTTTTGCATTGTCTTCGAGCGTTTTCGCCTCGTTGAATGGCAGCCTGTTGTCGGCAGCGATGCGGTTGCGGATGAATTTATTTACCAGCGCGGTGAACCCTGTTTCGTCAATATTGAGCAGGTGCGAACACTGCCTGATATAATCCTGCTGTTTTGTGAAATCCTCGGTCTTGTCAATTTTCGAGATCGTTTCTGCGATCTGGTTGACCACCTCTGACTTTTTGTTCGGATCAGCACCTGCGTCGCGCAGCGAAACCTCCAGCTGGAACAGGATAAAGTCCTTCTTGTTATGAAGGATGAAGTTCCGGAAGTTATTCGCGCCCACCTTGCGTACATAGCTGTCGGGGTCTTCCTTGTCCGGGATCAGCACCAGCTTTACATCCAGGCTTTCTTCAAGGGCCATATCAAGCCCGCGAAGCGCAGCCTTCACGCCCGCGGCATCACCGTCATAAATAATGGTGAGGTGGTTGGTGTATTTCTTGATCAGCCGCAACTGGTCCTGCGTCAGCGATGTACCGCCGCTGGCAACCACGTTTTCGATCCCCGCCTGGTGCAGTGAAATAACATCCGTATATCCTT
>DASUVB010000399.1:0-4383 GCA_036373835.1 Flavisolibacter sp.
GTTCCCCTGATGACCCAGTCCTGCGTGCTATGCCGTCCGGCCCGTAACACCATGGGTGAAGTAATGACACAGATTGACAAGGACCTTGCTGATGCAAAAACCCTGCTGCCGCCGATTTCAGCTGTAACCAATGCTCATGATACAGTAATGAACGCACTTAATGTTACAGGTTACCAGGCACGCATCGCCCTGTACAAGCGCGATTATCAGGGAGCAATTGATGCAGCTACTACAGTGATCGCCTCAGGTCAGAAGCCACTGGTTTCAGGTACGGCATTCACCGGGATCTGGACCGATGCCAACCGCAACGAGATCCTGTTCCGCAGGAGGTATGAGACCAGCACCGGCATTGGTGGCCTGTGGACGACTACAGGTGGTGATATTTACATTGCACCTTCGGATAAGCTGATCGCAGCATATGAGACCGGCGATATCAGGAGAACGGCATACATTGGATACAACACGAATGGTGCCCCTTATGTGAACAAGTTCTTCACTTCGTCCAAGGGTGGCCGCATCGTGGATATGAAGGCTATGCGCATGGCGGAAATGTACCTGATCAGGGCAGAGGCTTATGCAAAACTTCCCAGCCCGAACGTGGCTGCTGGCAGGGCCGACCTGAACGCGCTGCAAACCGCACGCAATGCCACACTCAGCAACCCGACGACTGCACAGGAACTGGTGGATGCCGTCATGCTGGAGCGTTTCAAGGAGCTGGCCTTCGAAGGTTTCCGCTTCTGGGACCTGAAGCGCAACATGCTGCCGGTTCAGCGCCTGGCTTCCGATGCCAACGCCGAATGGCAGACATTGCCGGTAAACAGTTTCAGGTGGGTAATGCCGATTCCCCGCCAGGAAATCATTGCCAATCCGAATACAGTACAGAACCCAGGATATTAAAAGTCAGCAACAGGGGCAACCCTGTTGCTTTCTAAACGTTATAACTATAATTAATTATGAAACAACTTAAAATAGCTCTATCCCTTGGTGCGCTTGCTGTAACGCTTTTCGCCATGCAGGCCTGTAACAAGGATATCGAGACCATTACGCCCCCCGAGGCGGCACACTTCGGGTTGAAGAGCAATGATACCTACTTCATTACTTCTCCAACCACCTCCAAGTCTGTGTATGTGGGTCTTACCAATGTAAGCAACACCGACAGGACCGTGAACATTACTGTAACATCACCTACGGGTGCTCAGCTGGGTACTCACTATACACTCAGCTCCACATCAGTTACCATTCCTGCGGGAAAGGCACTGGACAGCATTGTTGTTCAGGGTATCTATTCCCAGTACCTGACAGGCAGAAAGGATACGCTGGTATTCACCATCACCGAGCCCGGTGTTCCTGCTTCTTCCTTCAACAGCACGCTGAAGCTTTACATGAGGGGTCCCTGCTTTGAAGGTGAGATCAATACTGATTACATGGACCTCCTGGGTAATTATAATACGACCAATGAGGTAGGCTATACGGCTTCTTCCGGTGCTACCGCCTGGACATATGGCCCTTATGCCACCAAGATCAAGTCGATCACGCTGACCTCGCCTACGACGGCCAATGTGGTCATTGGGGGGTTGTATGACCCGAGCTGGAGTGACGCCACGGTTACTTTGGACTGGACAAACATCAACGACCGGAGGATCACCCTGGCAACACAGGTGATCGGAGACGCAGGAACTGTGAACTCGGCTTATGCCGGGCAGCCGTTGACCATCGGGCCGATCCTGTCCACTCAGAATCCGCAGCCGATTTGGGGTACGTTCAACTTCTGCGCAAATACGCTGTCGCTGAAGTTCCGTATGTGTATCCCGAACTTAGGATGCTTTGGTTATGTAGTTGTGGAGAACATGGCGAGATAATAATTCTTCCCGATAAAAGAAGGGCTGCCCGCAAGGCAGCCTTTTTTTTATAAGAAAGAGAAACAGAAAGAGAAAGAGAAGGAGGAAGAGGAACAGGCAGAGAAATGTGACTGTTTATTTCCCGAGGATCTCCTCCAGCTTTCTTTCGAGGTCTCCTCCCCGTATATTCTCCGCGATGATGTTCCCGGCAGGGTCGACCAGGAAATTATAGGGGATGCCCGTTACCTTGTACAACGCCGCCGGCGCGCTGTTCCAGTACTGCAGGTCGCTCACCTGGGTCCACGCAAGCTTGTCGTCGCGGATCGCCTGCAGCCATGCATCGCGGTCCTTGTCCAGTGAAACACCCAGGATCGTAAAGTTCTTATCCCTGAAGCGCTGGAAAGCCTGCACCACGTTCGGGTTCTCCCTGCGGCATGGCCCGCACCACGATGCCCAGAAGTCGAGAAGCACATACTGGCCCCGGAACGAGGACAAGGATACCTGTTTGCCCGCTGTATCCGGTAGCGAAAAATCCGGCGCCTGGCGGGGATTGAACTGCTTGCGCATGGACGCGATCGCAGCATTCCCCGGGAATTTGGTGGCTGCCTGGTTCAGGAGCTCCCTTGCTTCCGTATCGGTAAAGCCGCGCAGGCTCATTTGTCCTGCGATGCCCTGATACACGCTGAACGCATACACCACGCCGATCGCGCTTTTGCTGTTGCGGATGAAATCAGCGGCATAAGCCTTCATGTCGGCGGTTGCAGCTTCAAACATGCCATACTGCATGTTCTTCATGCTGTCGGGCGCGTTCAGCTGTACGAGGCTGTCCACCTTTCGGCCTTCCATAAAAACCTGCTGCGCCATCCGGTTCACCTTCAGGTCAAATTCAAGCAGCGATTTGCTGGCTGGCGATCCGCTGACATTGTACGAACCAGCAGCATCCGTGTTGATGGTGATCTTCCGGCTGTCGTTCACCAGCTTTGCAAAAGGGTAGGGCTCGCGGCCAAGGCGCAGCGTGTAAAGCGCTTCTTCCTTTGATGTTGCATGCAGCGTGAATTTTCCGCCGGCCTGCACATCCGCTGAATCCACCACCACCGGGTCGTTCTCAATGGTATTCAGCTCCAGGTATACCTTTTGACCACTTACCCCGGCGATCGTTCCGTTCACTTCGAAATCAGTTGTTTCCTTTTTTGCCTTGCAGGAGAGTACAGCCACGGCCAGCAGCAGCCACCATTTATTCATATGTATTGAGTTTTTCGATGATCTTGTCCGTTACAATTTTCGCGTCGGCCTTTCCGCCCGACAGCTTCATGACTTCGCCTACAAATAAACTGAGCAAACCTTTTTTGCCCTTTTTGTAAGCCGGTATTTTTTGTGAATGTTTCGTCAAAGACTGTGTTACCCATGCGTCCAGGGTGGCATCATCCCGCACCAGCAACTGTTCGTTGCTGAGAAGTCCCCGGACGTCCAGTGCGGGGTCACGCAGCAGCGCCGGGAAAATCTCGTGAATGGCAATGCCGTATGAAATGGACCGTGCTCCGATCATGTCGATGAGCACTGCGATAGATGCCGGCGGAACCGGGAAATCTTCTGCGGACAGGTCATTTGCCGCGAGGTAATTCCGCACGGGCCCCAATGTCCAGTTGGCAGCGGACCTGTGATCGGAAGTGCATGCCGCAAGCCGGTGGAACCATGCCAGCAGCTCATCGTCTGCGACAAGCTGGGCTGCGTCATTTTCGGTCAGGCCATACCGTGATACAAGCCGCCCGCGTATTATTTCCGGTGATTCGGGCAGCGCGGCAAGGATGCTGCTGATCATTTGCGGGGTAATTTTGAAAGGAGGGAGGTCGGGGTCGGGGAAGTAGCGGTAGTCATCTTCATCTTCCTTTACCCTGATAGAGTAGGTAGACATCGAGTCCTCGTCAAAACCACGTGTTTCCTGCACGATCTTCCCGCCGCTGCGGTGCAGTGATACCAGGCGTTCCGTTTCAAATTCGATCGCTCTTCGGATGAAGCGGATCGAATTCAGGTTTTTGATCTCCACTTTGACGCCAAGTGCCTTTTCGCCCTTTTCGCGCACCGAGATGTTGACATCGCAGCGAAGGCTTCCCTGCTCCATATTACCGTCGCATACCTGCAGCCGACGTACGAGGCTGCGCAGGGTGGATACGAAAGCACCGGCTTCACCTGCAGTCCGGATATCCGGCTCGGTCACGATCTCCACCAGCGGAATGCCGGCGCGGTTGTAGTCGATGCGGCTGTATGGAAGGTCTGCATCATGAATGCTTTTACCCGCATCTTCCTCCATGTGGATTCGGTTAATCCTGATGAAAGTTTCCGCGCTGTTGCTGCTGATTCGGAGTTTACCGCCCGTTGCTATCGGGGTAGTATGCTGCGAAATTTGATATCCTTTCGGAAGGTCGGGGTAGAAGTAATTTTTTCGTGCAAAATAATTAACGGGTGTGATTGTGCACCCGGTTGCAATTCCCAGCTTTACGGCAAGCATGACCGCCTGTTCATTGAGCCGGGGCAGGGTACCGGGATA
>DASUVB010000400.1:0-2623 GCA_036373835.1 Flavisolibacter sp.
ATCAATTGCAGAATAGGGCGCGAGCTTCCGGACTTTAACCGGCTGCTGCCTGCTGAAATCCATCGCTGCCATGTCAACTTCCCAGAACAGGAACCCGGTGGTCAGCCGTATTTCAATTTTGTCGCCTTCCACATTTTCCAGATCCACCGGCACTACCAGTTGCCGGTCGGTCAGGGGGCCGATTGTTTTCAGATCCGCTATCGACTGCCATCCGGCTGATGTTTTTAGCGAAATATGCATTGGTATGTTCTGGCTGCGTGACCATTCCTCCAACTGTGAGGCTGGCACCTTCCGCTGCTTTGCGGTCCAGCGGTTATAATAACTGCCAAACCCCCTTGTAAATTCTCCAAACAGCAGGTCAAACCAATACGAATTCTTCAGATCAAGCACCAGCCGCGCCTGCTGCTGACCGGCAGGCCTGTCAAACAGCAGATGCAGCGAGTTGACAGTTTCCCTCAGTGCAGGATCGTTGAACATGCAGCGCTGACCGTCATCTGACCGCACGAGTTCCGTCACGTCCACATTTCCGTTCAGCGAAGCAGATACCGGTGCAGCCGCGCGGCCGATGGTATAAATATTACCCTGTTCATCAACCATCGCCTGTACAGTCTCATCGTGTTCGATCACCAACAGGTCTGCGAAGTTGGTGTATTGCCTTTCCGGGAGCTCATTGCTGATCCTGATGCGGAATTCTCCATTCACCGGCCGTATTCGGAGCGGGACGAAATCGTTACGTTCCAGGGAAGGGTAAATGGCGCCGCCGAATAGCTCGCCCTGCATTTCAAAGGTGTCACCGTTGTAAGCAGCCACGAATGGACAGGAACTCTTCGTCAGAAGTATGATGATCCCAGCCACCGTGATCGCCCCGAGGGCAGCACCAACACCACCCATCACGTACGTCACGCTGGTCCGGGCCCGGTCGAATTCGATGACTTCAATCTTGTACACGCTGTCCAGTGGCATCGTCGAGCGCTGGACAGTATCCGGCGCCGCAGTGCCGTTTGCATAGATATGTACTTCGTTGAGTACAACATTTTCTCCGCGCTTTTTCGTAAACTGGTACCGCCTGTTGAATTTTATGTAATGCTTGTGCTCTTCAGGAAGTGCAGCAAGCTGGAAACTCAGCGTCTGGGCCTGCTGGTCTACCTGGAGGTCGTTCATGGCATAATTTCCGGAACCGTGGCGAAGGATAAAATATTTCTCGCTTTTCCTGCCTTCCCGGATGGAGGAGCCTTTTGAAGCATTGTTCGAGGTATCCGTGGCAGCCGGTAAGTAATAATGGCAACTACCCGCAGTAATAACCAGCAGGCAAAATACAAATATCCTGACGAGCGGATGGATGGCGGGAAAGATCATGGCAACGATTTAGTCGGTGAATTCCCAGGTGCAGCCTCTTCATAATCTTCTTTAAGTTAAGTAAACCTCCGGATTCACCACGTATCCTTTATTCAAAATTCATCACGCAACACGCAGCACGCAACATCACCTGCTATTTCACCAGCCGGAACCCGGCCTCCTGCACACGATCGCTGCTTCCGCCAATGAAGATCTTAAACTCCCCGTCCTCCGAAACATATTTCAGGTCGCTGTTGTAAAATTTCAGGTCATTCTCCGTGATCCGGAAAGTGATGGTTTTTGATTCTCCCGGCTGCAGCAAGACCTGCCGGAACCCTTTCAATTCCTTTACGGGCCGCGTAATGCTTCCCACTACATCGCGGATGTACAACTGCACTGTTTCAGTACCCGCACGCGTACCTGTGTTCGTAACCGTTACCTGCGCTGTTAATGACTGGCCGGGCCGGAGCGTTTCCTGGCTGACACGGATGTCCCCATAACTGAAAGTGGTATAGGTGAGGCCATGCCCGAAAGCATACAGCGGCGTGTTGGGAACGTCGAGGTATTTTGTTGTATACTTCTGGTTATGGTCGAAGGGACGGCCGGTATTTTTATGGTTGTAATAGATCGGTATCTGTCCAACGTTCCGCGGAAATGTCATGGTGAGTTTGCCGGAGGGCGCCGATTCGCCGAACAAAACATCGGTGATGGCATGACCTGCCATGGTTCCCGCGAACCATGTTTCAAGGATCGCGTCCATGTTCTGGTCCTCCCAGGACAATGTCAAAGGCCGTCCATTCATCAGAACCAGCACGATGGGCTTGCCGGTTTCCTTCAATGCCCGCAACAACGTGCGCTGGTTTTCGGGTAAACCGATATCACTGCGGCTGGCGGCTTCCCCGCTCATGCCAAAGGACTCGCCCAGCACGACCACGACCACATCAGACTGTCGCGCCACCGACACAGCTTCATCGATCAGTTGCTGTGGGGAGCGCGAGTCGCGTTCAATACGTGCATCATGCGGGTTCAGCTTCGCGATCAGCAGCGTATCATCAAGCAGGTTGCATCCCTTTGCGTACAGGAATTTCCCTGCCCCGTATTTCTGTTCGAG
The DNA here is from genome assembly GCA_036373835.1 of Flavisolibacter sp. GTDB lineage: Bacteria > Bacteroidota > Bacteroidia > Chitinophagales > Chitinophagaceae > Flavisolibacter. The sequence goes on from DASUVB010000400.1 coordinate 2,447, forward strand.
CGCCGACCACAGGCTGACCGCCTTTCGCCAGTCACCCGCGCCGCTCCAGTTGCCGATAAGGTCGCGTTGATTCTGCACCATCGGTCCTACAAAAGCAATCTTCGCAGATGCATTCAGCGGCAGCACACTGCCCGCATTTTTCAGCAGCACAAAACTTTTGACAGCGGCCTCCCGGGA
>DASUVB010000401.1:0-3590 GCA_036373835.1 Flavisolibacter sp.
CCGCAGGTGCCATCTGCTGGAAAAACATTTTCGGTGGTGCTGCATACCAAGGGATATTACGAACACGTGCGGGATTACAAAGGAAAGCCGCAGCTGGCATTCCTGAAGGGATTCAGAAATCCGGGCGCATTCCCGGCATTCAGCCTGCAGCAGTATGGAACAATGAAAAAAATGCAACCTCTAGTTCTATCCCAATAAGCATGGCGGAAACATTGACAATACCAGTTACCGGACAAGTAGCAAAAGCACTCCCTGCAGCAGTCCCGGTCGCCCCAGCAAGACAGGTGAGGATTCTTCATGGCTGGAAAGAAAAATTTGTGAGGCTTCGCGTTCGTGCGCACATTTTCTTTACGGCGGTCCGGGCGTACTATTCAATTTCAAAGGCCGTCAGAACATTGAAGGCATTCATTGAGTTTAACAGGAAGCTGCACGGCGACAGGGGCAACCTGAAGATCATCCAGGCGGGAAGGCAATATTTCTTTGGCCTGTATGCACCGGGTTATCCTTCCAGGGCCTTTGACGATTATATCAGGGGTGAACTGAACCGTATTATACCTGTTAAGAAGAAAACCAATGCGCTCTCCTTTATTTTTTTCGCGATCACCCGGAAATGCCCGTTGCAATGCGAGCATTGCTTTGAATGGAATAACCTGAATAAGAAGGAAACATTTGCGCTCGATGAGCTGAGGCAGATCGTGGCATCATTCCAGCTGGAAGGTGTGTCGCAGTTCCATTTCAGTGGAGGAGAGCCAATGGTGCGCATCAGGGACCTGGAGGAGCTGATCCGCACAGCAGGCAAAAGAACAGAGTTCTGGATACTGACCTCGGGATTCAATTTAACCGCAGAGAATGCGCGCCGGTTGAAGCAGGCGGGAGCTACGGGAGTGGTGGTCAGCCTGGATCATTATGATGCTGACACGCATAATGCCTTCCGTGGGATGTCAACTTCATTTGAGTGGGTCCGGGACGGCATTCGCAACGCGTTGGATCAACAACTGGTGGTAGCTGCGACGATTTGTGCCACGCGGAGCTTTGTTACATGGGATAACCTGATGCGTTATACCGAGCTGGTGAAGTCGATGGGTGTACATTTCGTACAGATCCTGGAACCCAAACAGGCCGGGCGTTATGCAGAAAAAAGTGTGACGTTAAGCCTGGAGCAGTTGGAACTCCTGGAGAGATTTTACACGACGTTGAATTATGAAAAGGAGTTCAGGGATTACCCTGTGATTATTTACCATGGATATCACCAGCGGCGCATGGGCTGTATGCTCGCCGGCAAAAGGAATATCTATATCGATTCGGCCGGCGATGTGAACGCGTGTCCGTTCTGCCAGACAAAGAATTACAATATCCGGGACCGCTTGCATGAAAGCCGGGCAGCACTCCATGCATCCATGAGCTGTCCGCGTTACTAATTAAATTACCAGGAAGATGAAATATTATTTGGCAGCACTCATCCTGATTATTACCGCGAATGCTTCGGCCCAGGAACGGGTGCATCCTTTCATGTCCGACAAGATATCCTGGTCATTCGGCGTCAAGGGTGGCGTAAATGTATCCATGCCGCGCGCTACTCTGCCCCAGAATGTCACCTTGGAGTCCCTGAACCGCGCACACCTCGGATTCACGTTCAATAAGCGGCTGGTCAGTAACCTGGTATTCCTTACATCTATGGTGATTTCCGGCCAGGGATATACCCAGATCATACCACCCGATTCAACGTATTATGGCACGCCCCGAAGCCGCATCAGGTTCACCTATCTTAACATACCCGTGATGTTGTTATACCAGACTCAGTCAGGGTTCGGTGTTCAGGCCGGCCCTCAGGTTGGATTATACCTGGGAGGAGACTATTATGATAACTATTATTTTGGTGATGAACAGAACCAAAGCACATTTTCACTTGTGGGTGGGGTATCGTTCGTTACAAAGGCGGGACTTGGAGCAGAAATAAATTATTGCCTTGGCCTGACAGAATACATACAGGGGTATAACTATAACCAGTCTCCTGTTAGCATAAAGAACGATGTTCTGCAGTTCAGTGTAGTCTGGTATTTTGCCATTGCCAAAAAACGGCCCGCACGCTAAACCAGCACCAGGTCCGGTGTTCGCAGGGAATTCGCTCACCAGTTGTTCATCTGCTCCCTGATGATGCGCTCAGGATCTTCGGGCCTGTGGTGCTTCCAGTCGGGGTCATATTTCACGAACCATGACAACCACAGGCTGCGCGAAAAACGCATGAGCCAGGGCTGTATTACCAGCAGGAGCAGTGAATTGGTGATGATCCAGGCGAGGAACCTTTTATCCTGGAAGGAAAAGCCAATGGTAAGAAACCACAACAGGAAAGTAACACCAGTCAGCAGCAACGCGATCACGTAGCTGACGTAGCCGGTACCATAATAAAATCCTACCTCGATGTCGGTGGGCTGTCCACACACCGGGCATGCAGGATTCATTTCCATATTTCTTTTGAGACGGATGGTTACCGGGTGGCGGAAGAGTTTTCCCTCACGGCAACGCGGGCAATAACACCCGGCGACGGCCGCCGCATAGCCACGGTGTGGTATTTTTTTACTCATCAGATAAATTCAAGTACTTTTTCCATGCGCATGCTTCTGGACCCTTTTACAAGCAAAAACGCATTGCGGACACGGTCTTTCATCCACCTGCCTGCGTCTTCGCTTGTTTTGAAATGATGAAACCCGCCCGCTACGTTCTTGAAATCATCACCTACCAGGATCACTTCTTTCCACGGTGTTTTGCGGATCTGCTCCACCAGCGCCGCGTGCTCAGCAGGGCTGTCTGCACCAAGTTCGGCCATCGCTCCCAACACCAGTATCTTGTTTGCTCCTTCTGCTTTTGAAAAGTTTTCTATTGCCACTTTCATGCTGCTGGGATTCGCATTGTATGCATCAAGAATGATGCGGTTCGAACCCTTTTCCACCAGCTGTGATCGGCTGTTCGACGGGAGATAGGACGCTATGGCGCTCCTGATTTTTTCGTCATCGACCGTGAAATGCTTTCCTGCACATACGGCTGCAAGCACATTTGGCAGGTTGTATGTCCCTACAAGGTGGCTGTTGACGATGCCGTTGAAGCCCGAAGTGAATGTTACCGACAGGAAAGGATCCGCGGAAATGATGTCCCCTGTAACATCCGCTTCCGATGTTCCGTAGGTGATAATTTGCGGTATGCCACGCGACATCGAGCGGAGGTAATCATAATCCTTCATAATAAAAGCAGTACCGCCATTTTCCCGGAGGAAATCGAATAATTCACCCTTTCCCTTCCGCACGCCTTCCTCACTGCCAAAGCCTTCGAGGTGCGCCTTCCCGCAATTGGTGATCAGCCCGTGCGTTGGAAGCGCGATCCTGCAATAAAAAGCGATCTCGCCCAGGTGGTTGGCGCCCATTTCTATTACCGCGATCTGCGCATCCCCGCGGATGCCAAGTATCGTAAGCGGCACACCGATATGGTTATTAAGGTTGCCCGATGTAGTGTAAGTAGTATAGGAGGTCGAGAGGACCGCGTGTACCAGTTCCTTGGTCGTGGTCTTGCCATTGCTCCCGGTTATTGCCAGGAAGGGG
>DASUVB010000402.1:0-3793 GCA_036373835.1 Flavisolibacter sp.
AAATTCTCAAATTCTCAGATTTTCAAATTAAAAAAGCCCTCCAAAAGGAAGGCTTCTCTAAGCAATTGGTGTTGTTTTACTTCATGAAATCGTAACGCAACATGATTTCATGACCTTGTGATCCACCGTCGTAAACGCTCAGTGGCGTGTTATAGAGATCAAATGAATACCCAATGTTGAAGCGCTGCTTGATCTTCAGCCCTGCAGATATCAGCCACGCCTGGTTCGACCTCCAGGTAACACCCCACCAGAAAAGGTTGTGATGCTCCACCCGGGCACCGCCCTGTAATTCCAGGGGTGCGTTGGGCAGGTAGATCATTAACAGGTTCGGGACGATGTTTGTCGCTTCGTCCACTTTCCAGCGGTAATTACCATGCAGGTAATAGTGGCGGTACAACCGGCCTTCTTCGTTCGGCGTACCGGTTCCTTCATAAAGGTTCAGCTTCGACTGGATCAGCTGGCTCACGGAAGCGCCGAACTGGAACTTCTGGTTGTTAATGGCGACACCAAAACCGGCATCACCCTTGAAGCGGTTCTCATCACCGGCGATCACCGGGTCCACGGTTCCTCCCGTATTAAGTGAAGCTGCCAGCTTCGCGCGGTCAAAAGAGAACTGCTGCGCGCGGCCTTCAAGGCCAAGAGAAAATGTGGTGTTATTTTTCAGCGGAATATGATAGGCAATTGCCAGTTCCAGTCCCTTGTAGCTGGTTGGACCGGTCTTGTCCGTGTACACATATCCGCCGATACCCAGGCGGGACTTCTTCAGGTAACCACTACCAAACAGCAGGGCCGTTTCCGGTCCACCGGGCATGGCATCCCATAATTTTCTGTAATTACCTCCAATAACCCCATGCTGTGCACTACCGGCCGTAGCTGGATTATGGAGAACACCATACATGTCGAACATGCTCGAAGTAGTCAGCTGCTGTGCATTGACGACTACCACACCTGAAAGTAGGATCAAAAGGGATAGAAAATATCTCATAAACCTGGTTTTTATCTCAAAATGGTAACGTTACCTTTTTTGTAAATTGTTTTATTATTGATCAACTGGTAGGAGATGACAAAATAATAGGTACCATCAGGAACGGGCTTACCGTTGTAGGTACCATTCCAGTTGTTCCTGTAATCCTGCGATTCAAACACGAGGTTGCCATAGCGGTTGTACACCTGTACGCGCGCCGTTCTCAGGCAGTTGTTCTGGGTGATCAGCCACAGGTCATTGATGCCGTCGCCGTTCGGCGTAAAGGCTTCCATTGGTTCGATACATTCCAGCACGGTGATCGTCATCGCGTCAGACCCGATACATCCGTCCGGCGTCGTAACTGACAACGTATACGTGGTGGTAACGTCCGGATTTGCAAACGGGTTCAGGATGTTGGTCGCGCTGAGCGCGGTAGACGGCGACCAGGAATAAGTGCTCCCGGCGATCGCTGTCGCCTGCAGCTGGATAACATCACCGCTGATGATCGTGAGGTCGGGGCCGGCATTCACCTGGGGAGGCGGCAGCATGGTCACGTTAAAGGTGTCGCGTGCCAGGCAGGGGCCCTGTGATGCTGTAACAACATAAGTGGTCGTTCCGTTCACGGTTACCGTGGGCTGCATGGCGGTGGTGCTGCTGAGGCCTATGCCGGGTGACCAGTCGAAGGAAGAAGCATTGGATGTTACACGGGCCGTAAATGATCCGCCAAAACACACCGATGTATCAGGCATGGCATTCACAAAAAGATTATTGTTCAGCGGGATATTGACACCGTAGGTAAAGGTGCAATTCAGGCTGTCCTGTACGGATATCGTGTAGTTGCCGGGGGCCAGGTTGGTAAAGCTGTTCCCGGTCTGGTACACGCCGCCGTTCAGGCTGTACCGGATTGTCCCTACGCCACCGGTGACATTTGCCGAAATGGATCCCCCTGCTGTGCACGTGGCTACGGTGGACGACACGGCGACCTGGGGCGTTGTTTTCCTTACATAAACCGTATCGTCGTACCACACGTCCTCTGCAGGGTTGTTGCACTTTCCATAAGTGACTCGAAGAATGTATAAATTAGAATCCAGCACCGGGCATACTGTCGGGAAAGTCAGATCGAGATGGCCTATAGCCCCGGAAGCAGTATCTGCGGTGGCGACAACAGAGCCATTTTGCAACAATTCGGCTTTCTTGAAACGGGGTACTCCGCCATTCGGGGTAAAACGATAGGCTTCGTTCATGCCGGTTGATCCCCACTGGGTAGCATTGTAGCCGGGAACTGCTACTGCCCTCGTGCGGGTTTCATCCTGGATGCCGAGTATTGACAGGCCTGTGTTCCAGGATGTACAGAAAGGCTTATCCTGAATATATACTTCGATCACACCCGTGCTTTCGTACAAAACAATCTGGTGCGTTGCGAAGAATGCATCGCAACTTGAGCTGAAATAAGGGATCTGGTTGTAGCTGGCTATGAACCGGCGGGCTGGTGCCGTACCTTCTATACGCCACTCTATTTTCCTTGTAGGTGAAGTCGTCAGGTTCGGATTGATATCATGGTAGGGACCGAAAATACTCGCGATCGCGTACGCTGTATTTGGAATAGCGCCGGTGGTAGCACTAATGGCGTATCCGCTCCCTGAATTTGCCAGTGCCGTATTAAACGTGATGTTGGCATTGGATCCCATCAATAAACCGTTGTAGGTCTGGTTATAAAAGCAAAATGGGAAACCGGGCGTGATCACATTGCTCCACCTGTCGTCAATATAAATGTCTGTCACCTCGTTACCTGTCGGTGTCGTATAGGCAAATGGCAGGTAGGGCATCGGGGTAACAATGTAATCATTGGTCTCCTTGATATGAGGAACAGTTGCCGTTACCTGTGTGCAGGTGACGCCGCACGGCAGCGTGATGTTCTTGTTCGGAATTGAAAAAATCGTTGCCGGATTCTGGGACCAGGCAAATGCAGAAGCCAATAAAAAAATGCCGAGTAGCGTTTTTCTCATACGCAGGAATATTTACACAGTCAGGGTCAGTTTGGCTTTCAGTAGGGATTTGTTGTCGCGGATTTTCATCCGTTTCGCCGGAGGTTTCAAACCTACCGATTTTTTTAAACACCGGATTAATTTTTTTTAACTATTTGTTTAGCTGGTATACACATTCGCCTTTAATTAAATATGCCTTTTGAAACCTGAATGCATTAGTTTTGCAGCCCCCGATGAACCGGGGTTCGCTGGTGTGAATGGGAACTTCAAACCTCGAATTGCGGGTGTGGCGAAATTGGTAGACGTATCAGACTTAGGATCTGACGCCGCGAGGCATGGGGGTTCGAGTCCCTCCACCCGCACAAATGAAGACCACAGAACGAAACCGTTTCGACATCTTCACCTATCACTAATAGAAAATCATGGCTACAGTTACACAACAGGAAGTTGCGCCCTTGCACAAGCAGCTGAATGTATTGATCACCCGGGACGATTATTTACCCCAGTTTGAAAAATCTTTGAAGGAATACAGCAGGAAGGCCAACATCCCGGGGTTCCGTAAGGGAATGGTCCCCGCAGGACTGATCCGCAAAATGTATGGCAGTTCCCTGTTCACCGACGAGATCCTGCGGACCGTGGACAAAGAGGTCTTTCGCTTCATCGAGGCTGAAAAGCTCGACATATTCGCCCAGCCCCTGCCGGTCGACATGAACCTGTCGCAGCTGGATGTGAACAATCCCAACAACTACACCTTCACTTTTGAAGTAGGCATGAAGCCTGATTTCAAACTGCCCGACCTCTCGAAGCAGCCCGTGAAAAAATACAAGATCGATGTGACGCCTGA
>DASUVB010000403.1:0-6737 GCA_036373835.1 Flavisolibacter sp.
GTATTCGCCGCATACTTTGTGAAAAGGATACTTTTCCTTTTCAAACAGCACCACGCGCCGTCCCTGCCGCTGCAACAGGATTGCGCAGCACAGGCCGGCGAGTCCTCCTCCTGCAATGGCAATATCGTAGGGCTGTTCAGCCATGGTTGTAAGTTAACAACCACCGGAATGCCCACTGCCACCGGCATGAAATATCCTGTACACCCGAACGGGTGATGAGTGATTGCCAGTCGCCGCGGCTGAATCCCCTGAGGACCGATACAGGTGCATCATTTTTTACGAGGTAACTTTTCGAAAACAGTTGGGTCAGCATCCGTATAGAATAATAAGCCACGGGGTGACGGTGCAGGTCATTAATGAAAAATCCGTAGCGGGAATGCTTCTTCATCCAGCGCAGCATTTCCACCAGCTCATCATCGGTAAAATGATGGGCGAACAGCGCGGAAAAAATAATATGCGGAGGCTCTTCAAATATTACATTCCTGTAATCGTTGCGCAGGAAATGAATCCCCTGGTTTTTTTCCAGCTGCTGTGCATACCGGATGCATTCCGGGTTGATGTCAATCCCCGTGAGAGTAACCTGCAGTTTTTTTCGTGCAAACCAGTCCCGGACGGCACGCAGGTTATCTCCTCCCCCACATCCGATCTCCGCAACATGCCAGTGGCGGATTTCAGGCCGCGCATGGACGATTTTTTGAATGCCGCGAAGCGTGATGGCATGTCCGCCGAGGTACCTGTTGATGGTTTCCAGCTCCTTCATGTTCTGCATGATGTCGGCGAAAGGGATATCCTCCCTGTCAAGCAGTTCTTTTTGCGCGCTCCTGGTGGTGAATGACATCATTTATGACTGGCGGTAAAGGTTTCAATGGTTAGTCCCGGGCCGAAGGCTGCTGCAAACAGCTTGTCCATTTGCCGGTGGGTATGCATCATCTTCTTCAACACGAAGAACAGCGTCGCGGACGAAAGGTTGCCCACTTCGCGCAATACGTCGTACGATGCCTGCAACTGCCCGTTGGTAAACCCGAGGCTTTTATGGATGGCTTCCAGGATGCGCTTCCCGCCGGGGTGAATGCACCAGTGCGTGATCTCGTCGCGGTGGCTTTTTGCACGCGCCATGGCCCGGTCAACAATGGCAGAAAAGTCCTCCTCGATCAGGGAGGGGATGTAATTGCTGAGTGTCATCAGGAATCCGCTGGAAGAAAGTTCCCACGCCATATCCCTGCGGCCTTTTGGTATCACCTCGCTGTAAAAAGTATCTATGTGAAGTCCTTCCTGTGCCGCGCTGTCGGCCATCACGAGTGCGGCAGCCGAACCATCGCCGAACAGCAGGGACGATGCAATATTATCCATCGTATGCTCGCGCTGGAAATGCAGCGTGCACAATTCCGTACACACGATCAGCACCACGGCTCCTGGCTCCTGCGCGCAGATGGCATCCGCCATTTTCAATGCATGGATGGCAGCATAGCAACCCATGAAGTTTACGGACGTACGGGAAATATTTTTTTCAAAATCCATCAGCTCCATCACCTGCAGGTCCAGTCCCGGCGCGCTCATGCCGGTGCAGCTCACGGTGATGAGGTGCGTTACGCTCTGGTGGCTGTGCGAATGATTCAGGCAGTCCCGTATGGCATCCACCGACAGCAGGGGCGCCTGCCGGTCATACACATGCATGCGCTGCTCCAGCGACGGGAAAGGCTCCAGGTTCTCGGTCTGCGGATAGAAGCGCCATTCGCTCACAGGGGTGCTGTAATCCGGGATCACCGAATACCGGTTCTCAATACCGCTCTGATGGTACAGGAACCGCATCCTGCGCCGGTCTGCCTCATCTGCCGCATAGATCAGTTGCATGAACTGAAGGATATCTGTCTGCTTGTGGCAATAGGCCGGAACAGCCGTTCCAATGGATACAATCTTGCTCAACGTTTTTGAATTAACAGGATCAGGAAATAGATCGTGGTGCTGAAAGTGGACAGCACATTCATCACCAGGCTTTTTTTATAATCGGCCTGCGCGGGATTACGCCACACCCGGTACATCCACAGCAGGAAAAATAAAACCACCGGCAGCATCACCAGGATAAACAACCAGAACCTGCCTACATCTGCCGGCGACAGCAACAGGTACATCATGAGCGTTGCCAGCAGGAACATGATCATGGTGATGATAAAGGTTCCGCGCTTGCCCAGCATCATGCTGATGGTGGTGACGCCATCACGCCGGTCTTCTTCGTGCTGGTACACCTGCGTCAGCGGGTACAGGGCCCCGATCAGCAGGCTGGAAATAAGCGCGGGCAGCAACGGAACATCCTGCAGCCCTGAAGAAGAAACAGCCTGGTACGTGATGAAAAAAACCAGGGCGCCCTGGAACAGGAATACGGTCAGGAAGCCCGCCACTGGATATTTCTTCAGCCGGATGCCGCGGTAGCTGTATGCGCGCGATGCAGCAATGTATAACAGCACGCCCGCCGCAAAGAATGGCCCGATGACCAGTGCCAGCAGCAACGCCACGGCATCCATCATGAGCGTGATGTAAAACAACTGCTTCGTAGGCTTCATGGGATTCCGCAAACCGCCGATCGGCGTTTCGTCGCGGTCCATATAGGAATTATAGCCATTGCTGGCCGGGTACACCAGCAGGTGCAGGATGACAAAGACCAGCAACGCATGACCCCAGCTTACCTGCGGTGCCTGGCTCAGGGCAAACAGGTACACAGGAAGCAGGAATAATGAGAAATGGAAACGAAGCAACTGAATGGTGGACCGGTACAACATAGGTGCGAAACTAATTGGTGCATGACTTTAACCGGGCCCCGCCCATAGTTTCACCGCACATTTCCTTACGCACAACTATGGACCGGTAACCGTTACCTGCGGCCCCTGCCGACCAGCCACAGGATCAGTCCAACCACAAGAACTATCAGGATGATCGCCGTCCAGAAACCAGCCTTGAAAATGCCGCCCACCACTTCGCAGGATGCCAGCGTCATGACCGGTACCAAAAGCCAGAGCAATAGATAATTATACTTTTTCATGAGTTCGTCCTTTTCTCTACAGGATGCAAAACGTTTGCCGCCCTTTCCGGGCTCAGCAGTAACAGAGGCTTTCACCGGTCCGCGTGCGCGATTTCATCTTCCTAAACAGGTGATTTACACATGTTGTATGCGATCGCGGGGTGTAATTTAATAACTCGGTATGCTGGTAAAAGTTTTTGGAAGCGCGGTCTATGGTGTGGAGGCGACAACGATCACGGTGGAGGTGAACTGGATGGAATCCAACGTGGGCTACCTGATCGTGGGCCTGCCCGATAATGCGATCAAGGAAAGCCTGCAGCGCGTGGAGAGCACCATCCGGTCAGCAGGGTTTGACATGCCGCGGACCCGCATTGTCGTAAACCTGGCGCCAGCCGACATTCGCAAAAGCGGTACGGCTTTCGACCTGCCCATTGCCATCGGCATCCTTTCGGCTTCAGAGCAGATGGAAAACCGGGAAGCCATTGAAAAATATGTCATCATGGGCGAGCTGAGTCTTGATGGTGAGATCCGGCCGATCAAGGGTTCCCTCGCGATCGCCCTGCAGGCGCGCGTTGAAAACTTCTCGGGCCTCATCGTTCCTACGGCCAACGCAAAAGAAGCCGCGATGGTCACCGGCCTGGAGGTGTACGGGGTGGGCCACATCAACGACGTCATTACGTTCTTTAACAGCGGTGAGACCAGCCTCCGGCCGGTGGTTATCGATACCCGCGAGGCCTTTTTCAATGCGCAGTGTGATTTCGAAATTGATTTTGCGGATGTAAAAGGACAGGAGAACATCAAGCGCGCGCTGGAGATCGCAGCCGCCGGCGGTCATAATGCCATCCTGATCGGTCCCCCGGGTGCCGGCAAGACCATGCTGGCCAAGAGGCTGCCAACGATCCTGCCGCCACTGACGCTCCAGGAAGCACTGGAAACGACGAAGATCCATTCCGTGGCCGGCAAGTTGCCTGAGCATTCCACCCTTGTGTCAAAAAGACCATTCCGCGCGCCGCACCACACGATCAGCGATGTTGCGCTGGTCGGCGGGGGTGGCATCCCGCAACCCGGCGAGATCTCGCTTGCACATCATGGTGTTCTGTTCCTCGATGAATTGCCGGAGTTCAAAAGAACGGTACTGGAAGTGATGCGGCAGCCGATGGAGGAACGCAAGGTCACCATCTCGCGCGCCCGCGTAGCAGTGGAGTTCCCGGCTTCCTTCATGCTGATTGCATCCATGAATCCTTGTCCCTGCGGATTTTACAACCACCCCGAGCGGGACTGCACCTGTCCACCGGGCGCCGTTCAGAAATACCTGAACCGCATTTCAGGACCACTGCTCGACCGGATCGATCTTCACGTGGAAGTAACGCCCGTTCCGTTCAGCGAACTGTCCGACCAGAGAATACAGCAGGCATCTTCCACCATCCGGGAACAGGTGATCCGCGCGCGGGAGATGCAGGCGAGGCGGTATGCGCATATCGAAGGGATGTATTGCAATGCGCAGATGAGCAGCAATCTTTTGAAAAAGGTGTGCGTGCTCGATAAGCCCGGGCAAAACCTGCTGAAAGCGGCCATGGAGCGGTTGAATCTTTCCGCCCGTGCCTATGACCGTATCCTGAAGGTGGCGCGCACCATTGCCGACCTGGCGCAAAGCACGGATATCCGTGCCGAACACCTGGCAGAAGCCATCCAGTACCGCAGCCTCGACCGCGAAGGATGGGCAGGGTGATCAGCACCCAAAGAAAACTTCATCAATATTTTATCGTTTTTCAATAAATTTTTTAGCTTTACGATAAATGCTGCTTATGCTCAAAAGAACTGTAAGTATCGTTGCCATAACGGTAGCGCTGCTGATAACCCTCTACTTTTTCGCCGTTAGAAGCCTTATAACATCATCATCAACCGGGCCTTTCGGTGGTACCTGGGCGATAGATATGCCCAATAGCGATACCGCGTTCGGAGGACTGTTTTACGCTCACTATATAGATGACTCATTACCCTATTACAGGTACCGTCGTATTGATGATAGCATCAAACGGATAAAAGACGCCATCAGCCTGAACAACCGGAGCATGGGAAGTGGTACCAGCATTGGCCCGGTCGCAGTTATGGAAATAACAGCATACAAGCCCTTTTGGTGGGAAAACACAGCTGCGAAAGATCCGGTCATGAAAAGCCTGCAGGACTCTGCGGACATGCTGGACAAGGCTATTGCCGCAACCGAAAACCACGATAGCCTCGAAAACATCAAACAGCTGTTGGGAGATGTACGCTGGCGGATCAACGTACATTCCAATCAAAAGCTCCGGGATGAACATCATTATGCCGAAAAGCAGTATTATCTGGGTCTGAACGGTTACACCCCGCGGGATCAGCACACACAGTTCTTCCTGGACGAGAACGGCTTCAACCTTGCGTATGTCGTGTGGGACAGCGTTCACCGGCGGACTTTCGACTCCACCGTGTATGGCCACTATGAGCGTAAAAAAATACCCGTTCGCTACGCTGCCGCCGAAAGAAGGATCCTGATCCCGATCACAAAGCAGCAGCACAGGTATGCCGCCCTGGCACTGGAATGGGGATGGTTCCCCCTGCTATTTCTAGGCATATATTTATTTATAGGTCTTCCGCTCCAGATCGTGCTAAACATCTCCAAAGGCAGGGCGTTTACCATAAAAAATATACATCGTTTCCGGCTAATGTCTGTTGCGTCATTGGTATATGCCCTCCTGGGTACATTCCTTCCGTATGTTCTCAGGCTGATATTCCAGGACCTCATTCCGCACGAGTTGGAGCTGGTGTCATTTTCCCGTAACCTGTTCAGCCAGATATCAACATATTTCATGGCACTGGTGCTATACCTTATTAGCTTAGCCTTTCAGAAAGGATATAGCTTACAGCAGGATAATTCATTAACAATCTGACCATGCCCATAGTTGTCAATTTGGATGTTATGATGGCTAAAAGAAAAATGAGTCTTACCGAACTCAGTGAAAGGGTAGGAATTACGCTTGCGAACCTTAGCATTTTAAAAAGCGGGAAGGCAAAGGCAATCCGTTTCACAACGCTTGAAGCGATTTGTGAAGTACTGGAGTGCCAGCCGGCAGAACTTTTAGAGTATGTAAGCGACAAAGCCTACAAAAAGCTGATGCGCATCTAGGCAGGTGATAATCTGGCTCCACTACGCCGGTGGCTGCTCAGCGATAGCCAGTATATTTGGGCACAAATGGATCCCGTCTCTCAATTCTTCCCGGAGATCAACCGCTTTTTTGATCATGTCTATGTCATCACGTTGCAGCGCGCAGCAGAAAGACACGAGCATATCAGCCGCGAACTGGCAGGCCTGGAATACGAACTTTTCTTTGGCCACGACAAGAACCACTTCAGCATAGAAGAGCTGAAGCTCCGGCGGATCTATGACGAACAGCTGGCGATAGCGCACCACCGGTTTGGTAAACCCCTTGTCCCCGGGATGATCGGCTGCTCCTGGAGCCACCGCGAAGTCTACGAGGACATCATCCGCAAAAATTACCGGAACGCTCTGGTCCTGGAAGATGATGTCGTTATTGACAGGAAGCATATGCACCTGGTGCACGAAATACTGTCAGAAGTTCCACCCGACTGGGAATTGCTGTACCTGGGCTACGCGCGCAACGAAAAGAAGCCGGTTCTTTCCACGCTGAAGAAACTCATCTACCACATCCAGCGCCTGTTGCGGAACCAC
>DASUVB010000404.1:0-2949 GCA_036373835.1 Flavisolibacter sp.
CCACGGTACGCACAAGGTATGCCTCGACGTAGTCCTGGAAGCGCTCCGGCAGCTCCGCCAGGAAGGCGCCGGCTGGATCGACAACTGCTGGCTGTGGCTGTATAAAGGCGCCTGGCAGGAATGGAATATCGAAGAAATTGAAATGGCGGTGCCGATGAGTCCCGACCAGGTGCTCCAGAAGCGGTACGGTATCTTCATCCACCAGTCGCAAAAAGATATGGTCCCCTTCCAGGGCAGTGATTCACGCGAGTTCTGGCAGCGTGCGGAAGAAAGGAATGCAAAAACAGCCAACCTGTATGCCCAGTTGGGACTTACGCACTATGCCGCCATGGAAGCATTTGTGCGTTACCGTTACTAAACCAGCTCCGTTCCGTATTTTGCACGAAGGCATGTTATCAACGAACCCGATCAGCGAGATGAGCTGGATGGAGGCCCTGAAGGATCCGTCGTACAAAAAGGACCTGTATACCGGCCTTGTGCTGCTGGCGATTGTGTTCATCGCCTTCCCCTTTTTCTTCCGTTCTATTGAAATGATCGACGGCAGGGCGCTTTCCGACCCGTTGCTGGATGTGCTTTCGCCGGTTGACGTGTCCATCCCGATATTCGGAATACTTTGGACGATGGCAGGCTTCTTTATTTATCGTTGCTTCCGGGACCCGCTGCTGTTCATCACGTTTCTCTATGGCTTCGTGTTCCTGTATGTGTGCCGCTTCGTAACGATCATTCTTTTCCCGCTTGATCCTCCTGATGGACTGATTCCACTGGTAGACCCGATCAGCAATTTATTTTACGGGAAAACTTACATTACCAAGGATCTTTTCTTTTCGGGGCACACTGCTTCGCAATTCCTTTTTTTCTTTTGCTTTCGCAGTAAAACAGACAAGGCGCTTGCGTTTGTTGCCGCACTTGCCGTGGGCTTCCTGGTGCTTGTACAGCATGTGCATTATACCATCGATGTTATTGCCGCGCCGCTATTCACCGCGGGATGCTACTACTTAGCAAAGAATATAGTAAATTCGGAACGACGCAAAGCAATCGAACCGGTTGAGGAATAATTGTTTATTCATAACAATTTCAATGGTTTACCGTAAAATTGCATACGTTTAAAGAACAAGCCATGAAGAAACTGGAGATGCCTCATTTCACCTTGACTGAAAAATTAAGCCAGGAACAGCTGGATTTTTTTCATAAACATGGAATGATCGCTTTCCGGAATTTCATTCCCCGCGAGACGGTGCAACTGTGCCTGGAGGAGGTGACCCGTATTGAAAAAGAATGGCTGGAACAGGGCATCGAAAAGATTAACGGCATCCCCCTGAAATTTGGAAAAGACGAGGCAGGCAATAAAACCATCCAACGCCTTTGTTTCCTGTCACAGTTCAGCCCGAAGCTGCACGAACTGCTGCAGGATTTACGCCTGCAGGCGCTGCTGGACCTGGTGAGACCTTATGAGGGCCGCATTGGCGAGAACGAAAAAGACGGCCTGGTCCTGAACAATTATATCCATACGCAAAACAGCGCGTTTTCCCAGATGGGATGGCATACGGACAGCCCGCGCGATCTTTTCATGGGACACCGCATCATGCCCATGCTGAACGTTGGCATCCACCTCGACGATTGCCCCTTTGAAAATGGAGGCCTGCGCATACTGCCCGGCACACACAAGCAGGGAATGTTGAGACTGCTTTTTGGTAAAAAATATTTCATCGATCACCGGCCCGACCCGCGCGAAGTGGGGCTGGATATCCAGGCAGGCGACCTTACTGTTCATGACGGGAGACTCTGGCACCGCGTGCAGCAGTCTCCTTATTTCGGTGAAAAAAGCAGGAGGCGGGTGATGTACATCCCCGTGGTGACCGGGAAGTATATGCCCAAGGATAAGAACAGCAAAACACCATTCTATCACCGCTTCGCTTCTTCCGTTCAAAACTGATGTCATTTGCACTGATCACCGGCGCCAGCAGGGGCATTGGCCGCGCGATCGCGCTGGAGTTTGCCGCACGGGGCAAGGACGTCCTGCTGGTATCGCGTGACGGGGAACGGCTCCGGCAGACATGTGACGAGATACAGCAACTCCATAAAATAAAGGCCCATTACCTCGTGTGCGACCTTGCAGCGGATGACGCGGCTGCACATGTATTTACATGGTGCCAGTCGAATCATTATTCGGTGGACGTACTGGTAAATAATGCCGGGTATGGGCTCAGTGGCCGGTTTGAGCAGCACGGGGTGGAACAGCATACGGACATGCTTCACGTGAACATACTAACGCCCGTTCAGCTCATTCACCTGTTCCTGCCCATTCTGAAACAACAGGACCGCGGTTATATCCTCAATATCGCCAGCACGTCGGCCTACCAGGCAACACCTTTTCTGGGACTGTATGCCGCCTCGAAAGCGTTCCTGGTGCTTTTTTCAAGATCCCTGCATATTGAGCTTCGGTCATCCACTGTATCAGTGACCTGCATCAGTCCCGGGTCAACGGATACTGCTTTCAACGACCGCGCGATGATCGGCAAAAAGGCAAGGGATATGGCGAAAAAAGTCAACATGCAGCCCGGGAAAGTTGCTGCTGTTGCGGTGGACGCTATGTACAAAGGCAAAACGGAAGTGGTGATCGGGCTCCTGAATAAAGTGGGCGTTTTTTTCGCCTGGCTGCTTCCTAAAAAACTGGTGGAAAACGCTGCTGCCCGCATTTATCAATAACAATTCCGTAAGATTTCATTCTTCATTTTCTCCTATATTTGCACCCCGTTGCAAGCATTGCAGCGGCCGAAAACCATCAACAGGCCCCGTAGCTCAACTGAATAGAGCATTTGACTACGGATCAAAAGGTTTCAGGTTTGAATCCTGACGGGGTCACAAGCCCTCCCGCATGCGGGTGGGCTTTTTGCTGGACACGAGGCAAGCTTGCTTAGCCGAGTGGACAGGCAAAAAGCCCGGTCACGC
>DASUVB010000405.1:0-2363 GCA_036373835.1 Flavisolibacter sp.
CACCAAACACCCAGGATGACAACTGTTAATAAAAGGATCAGGTTTCACTACCAAACTAAAGTGTTCTCATTAAGAAAGCGGACCCAGCTCAAGCAGTTTATTGCCGGTCTCATCAAAAAAGAGGGCCACCAACTGGATGAGCTCGCCTGTATTTTTTGTACGGATGATTACCTGCACAGGATCAATATGGATCACCTCGGTCACGATACCCTCACTGATATCGTCACCTTCCAGTTTAACCAGCCCGGGCAGGCAATCCAGGGTGAGGTGTATGTCAGCGTGGAACGGGTAAGGGAGAACGCCACAATTTTTGGTGTCCCGTATATCCAGGAATTACACCGTGTGATCTTCCACGGTGCACTGCACCTGTGCGGCTATCGCGACAAAAAACCGAAGGACAAGGCCGTTATGACGGATCGTGAAGATTTTTACCTAGGACGGTATTGTTCCACGTGGAACTAAACCTTTAACAGTTCCCCGTATTCCATTGCGATAATTTTGCAGGCTATGTTTCAGCAGTATGATGTTATTGTCGTTGGGGCCGGTCATGCCGGCTGTGAGGCTGCAGCCGCAGCAGCTAATATGGGGTCCCGCGTACTGCTGATTACCATGAACATGCAGACCATCGCGCAGATGAGCTGTAATCCGGCAATGGGCGGAATCGCCAAGGGCCAGATCGTGCGTGAAATCGACGCTTTAGGCGGGTATTCGGGAATTGTTACGGATGCGTCCATGATCCAGTTCAGGATGCTGAACCGCTCCAAAGGCCCGGCCATGTGGAGCCCGCGCTCCCAGAATGATCGCATGCTTTTCGCCACCAAGTGGCGGGAAATGCTGGAACAGACACCCAATGTTGACTTCTACCAGGATATGGTGAAGGGGATCATTGTGAAAAATGGCCGGGCGTGCGGTGTCATTACAGGACTTGGGCACGAAATAGCTTCCAAAGCTGTGGTCCTGACAAACGGCACGTTCCTGAATGGCGTTATCCACATCGGCGAAAAACGCTTCGGCGGCGGGCGTGTCGCGGAAAAGGCAGCATCGGGAATCACCGAACAGCTGCAGGAGCTGGGTTTTGAAAGCGCCCGACTGAAGACGGGTACGCCGCCCAGGGTAGACGGGCGCTCGCTGGATTATTCCAAAATGGAGGAGCAGAAAGGAGATGCCGAGATCGCAGGGTTCTCCTTCCTGAAAGTACCACTCCCGGAAACCCAAAGAAGCTGCTGGATCACCTATACCAGTCCCGAGGTTCATGACCTGCTTAAAACGGGCTTCGACCGCAGTCCCATGTTTACGGGAAGGATAGAGGGGACCGGGCCCCGTTACTGTCCCAGCATCGAGGACAAGATCAACCGTTTTGCTGAACGGGAACGCCACCAGCTTTTTGTTGAACCAGAGGGGTGGAACACGGTAGAAGTGTACGTAAATGGCTTCTCCACATCACTCCCCGAGGAGGTTCAATACGCCGCATTGAAAAAGGTTCCGGGCTTTGAGCAGGTGCGGTTCTTCAGGCCGGGGTATGCGATCGAATATGATTTTTTCCCGCCGACCCAGCTGAACTATACGCTGGAAACGCGCCAGCTTGAAAACCTGTTTTTTGCCGGCCAGATCAATGGAACAACCGGCTACGAAGAAGCAGCCTGCCAGGGGCTGATGGCGGGAATGAATGCCCATCTGAAAATTACCGGCAATGAACCCCTGGTCCTCAAAAGGAATGAAGCTTATATCGGGGTACTTATTGACGACCTGATCAGTAAGGGAACCCAGGAGCCCTATCGAATGTTTACCTCCCGGGCGGAATTCCGCACCCTTCTCCGCCAGGACAACGCGGATCTGCGGTTAACAGAGATGAGTTATCGCATGGGGCTTGCGTCGGAAGAACGCATGGCCGCTGTGCGTAAAAAACAACACGACGTAGACCAGCTCAAAAAGGAGATGGCTGCAACGACAATAGACCCGCTCGAAGTCAATGAATTTTTCAGGTCAAAATCCAGTGCCGAGATCTCCGAACGGCAACGCCTGGAAAAAATCATTCTTCGCCCGAACATCAGCCTCCCGGACCTGGGATCAGCTGTTGAAAAGGTGCATGCCCTTCTCGGCAAATTTGATCGCGAGGCTATTGAACAGGCGGAGATCCAGGTGAAGTACCAGGTCTACCTTGACAAGGAAAAGGACCTGGTTGAAAGAATGAGACAACTGGAAGACCTCGAAATCCCGGATCAATTTGATTATCAACGTATTACATCGCTTGGTATCGAGGCTCGCGAAAAATTGCTGCGGACCCGCCCCCGTACGTTAGGGCAGGCCAGCCGCATTACTGGCATCAATCCGGCCGACGTCCAGATCCTGATGGTCTACATGGG
>DASUVB010000406.1:0-2866 GCA_036373835.1 Flavisolibacter sp.
GGCGGCAACCGTAGTGAACGGTAACTGTACCAGGTTTGTCAATGTGATTTTCCGCCTCCATGAACGGTGCCGCTCATGGTTTCGAGGTCCCTGTCGAACAGGTACATACCTCCTTTGTCTTCCCCGATCAGTTTCAGCTTGTCGATGATGTTGCGGGCGAGTGTTTCTTCTTCTATCTGCTCTGCCACATACCACTGCAGGAAATTGTGCGTGGTATAGTCCTTTTCCTGCATACACAATTCAACAAGTGCGTTGATCTCGTTTGAAACTTTGATCTCGTGAGACAGCACGATCTCGAAAATCTCGTGAATATTATTAAAATCCTGCTGCGGGGCAGCAAAGGCGGGAACAATGGCATGGCCGCCACGGTCGTTGATATAGTGAAACAGCTTCAGCATATGACCGCGCTCCTCATCCGAATGGTGATACAGAAATGCAGCCACTCCATTATATCCCTTTACCTGGCACCAGGATGCCATCGAGAGATAGTACATGGACGAAAATCCTTCGAGGTCGATCTGCCGGTTCAGCGCCTGCTCAATTTTTGATGAGATCATAAAAATCCTTTCCTCTAAATTAAGCATGCGGTCCAACGTGGCGAAACATTTGGGGGTGTTCTTGCAGCATTGGTAGATTTACACCATGTACGCGGAAACAGGCATCATTATCCTTTTACTGGCGATCCTGGCAGCAGCGGCTGTGCGCACCGGCAGGCTGACAATGACCGGCGGCGTCACAGGGTGGGTGATTTCCGCCCTGATTTTTGCAGGCACGGGGGTGGCCGGCGTGGTGATGCTGGCCGTTTTCTTCATCGCTGCGAGTGTTGCAACCCGTTGGAAATACAGGATGAAGCTTCAGCTTGGCGTCGCAGAGAAACGGATGGGCCGCCGTAATGCATGGCAGGTAATCGCCAATGGAGGAATTCCAGGGTTGAGCGGCCTTGTCGCCTGGTTCTTCCCCGGGCTCGAACAGATTTGCCTGCTGATGGTTGCGGGCAGTTTTGCTGCAGCCACCGCCGATACCCTGAGCTCAGAGTTGGGGAGCCTGTACGGGAAAAAATTCTATAATATTCTCAATCTTCGCCGTGAGGCCCGTGGACTTGATGGTGTCATCAGCACCGAAGGCACGCTGGTCGGCATTTTCGGGAGCATGCTGATCGCTGTTGTTTACAGCGTATCATCGGGATGGGCCATGTTCGTGTCGGTAATAATAGCCGGTACAGCCGGGAATGTCGTGGACTCCCTGCTGGGTGCCACGGCAGAACGCGCGGGGCTTATCCGCAACAATGGCGTGAATTTCCTGAATACCCTCACAGGTGCCCTCGTAGCCCTGCTGCTGTATTCCGTTTCATTCAGTGCTACATGATGGTCCAGGTCTTGTCGCCGGAAAGGATCTTATCCAGGGACAGGGCCGGTTTGCGCTTTGCTGTTTCGAGGATCTGCTCCTGCATGCTTTCTTCATACACGGGCCGCGCATCGGCATAAAAAACGCCGAAGGGACGGGGAAGATGCAGGCCGTCAAACAGTTCATCAAAAAAACGCGCGATCAGCATGGCCTTTGTTTTATCCTTTTCATCATGGATCCAAAGGTCGTCAGTTGAATATTCCTGCAACGATACGATACGTGGGGTCAGGCCATCGAGCCGGATGCCCTTGTCGTCCGCATTACCAAAAACCAGCGGCTTTCCATGCTCCAGGATGATCGCTTCTTCCTTTTTTGTTTCCTTTTCCGAAAACGCAAAGAACGCCGCGTCATTGAACACAGGACAGTTCTGGTACACTTCAACGAAAGACGTTCCCTTGTGTTCGTGTGCTCTTTTCAGCATCGCCTGCATGTGCTTCGGGTCCCTGTCGAGGGTACGTGCGACAAACGAGGCCTTGGCGCCAAGCGCCAGCTCCGCGGGGTTGAACGGCTCCTCGATGGTGCCGTACGGGGAAGTCTTTGTTACCTTGCCTTTTTCAGAGGTAGGCGAGTACTGTCCCTTCGTGAGACTGTAGATCTGGTTGTTGAACATGAGGTAGTTCACGTCAAAATTCTTGCGCATCAGGTGGATGAAATGATTGCCACCGATGGACAATGAATCTCCGTCGCCGGACACGATCCAAACACTCAGCTCAGGGTTTGCAGCCTTTACCCCGGACGCAATTGCAGCGGCCCTGCCGTGGATGCTGTGCATGCCATATGTGTCCATGTAATACGTAAAGCGCGAGGAACAACCGATCCCTGAAATAAATACAAACTGTTCTTTCGGGATGCCCAGGTCAGGGAAAACAGTCTGAACCTGTTTAAGGATGGAATAGTCGCCGCAACCAGGACACCACTTCACGTCCATCTGCGATGCGAAATCCTTCGCGACCAGTTTTCCATTTGCTTCTATCGTTAACGGTGCCATTATTTCCTGTTGTATAGTTCAATGATGGATTGTTTCAGTTCCCCGGTAGTGAACGGCTGGCCCTGTACCTTGTTGAAGCCTGTCGCCGGAACCAGGAATTTTCCTCTTATAAGCTGCAGCAGCTGGCCGCAGTTCATTTCGGGTACCAAAATACGGTCGTAACTGTTCAGCAGCATGTGCAGGTTTGCCGGTAATGGATTGATATAACGCAGATGCACATGCGAAACATCATACCCTTCGTCCAGCAGCTCCCTGACGGCA
Organism: Flavisolibacter sp.; assembly: GCA_036373835.1. Lineage (GTDB taxonomy): Bacteria > Bacteroidota > Bacteroidia > Chitinophagales > Chitinophagaceae > Flavisolibacter. The sequence goes on from DASUVB010000406.1 coordinate 2,654, forward strand.
GTTTTGATGGCACCGTAGGTGGAGCCCCATCCCAGCACCACGAGTTTACCCGACGTGTTGCCGCTGTCGGGGAACGCATCAGGAATGCGTTGTGCAATTGCCTGTATCTTCTGCGCCCGCAGCCGTGTCATCTGCTCGTGATTGGCCGGCTCATACGAAACATTTCCGGTGCCATCCTGCTTTTCCAGCCCGCCGATGCGGTGCTCCAACCCC
>DASUVB010000407.1:0-4506 GCA_036373835.1 Flavisolibacter sp.
GTATGGACCATCATCACCATCGGCGGCTGGTGGCTGCTCGGCAGGAAAATGCGCCAGCAGTCGCGCAAGACCGACGGTCATGTATTCAGCGTGGAGGAAGGGAAAAGATTCATCTGGAACAATACTATCTGGGCAGCGTTGTACCTCGTGTTGTTCGGCCTGACGGTGATGTCGACGATCCCCTGGCTGTGGCTGATGAGCATCGACGCGCACTGGTACTCCACCATGTTCAGCTGGTACACGTTCGCGAGCTCGTTCGTTGCCGGCGTGGCGCTGATCACCCTGTTCGTGGTGTTCCTGAAGAATAACGGCTACCTTGAGTATACCACCCGCGAACACCTGCACGACCTGGGCAAGTTCATGTTCGCCTTTTCCATCTTCTGGACGTACCTCTGGTATTCGCAGTACATGCTGATCTGGTATGCCAACATCCCGGAGGAGACAAAATATTTTGAGCCGCGCCAACAGGGTGTTTACCGCGGGCTGTTCTTTTTCAACCTCATCATCAACTTCCTGGCGCCGTTGCTGCTGCTGATGAAGCGGGGTGCCAAGAGAAATTATGGTACGATAACGATGATGGCGGTATTGATTATTTTCGGCCACTGGCTGGACTTTTACCAGATGGTGTTCCCGGCGATCTCACTGGAAAAAGTGCCGCTGATGCTGGCTGATTTTGGTATTGCACTCGGTTTCATTGGGCTGATCATGTTCATCACGGCCAGGGCGCTTGCAAAGGCTCCGCTGGTGCCGAAGAATCACCCGTTCATGAAGGAGAGTATCATTCATCACACGTAATCTGCAGCGCGTCTGCATGATGCAAACAACGAATAACTATGTCAACTATCTGGATAATTGTTGCACTCATACTCGGAACACTGATCGTTTTTCAGATTGCGAAGGCAAGTGAATACGTGGCCATCCTGCGCGGTGAAGAACGCACGCGCAAGGAGACCAACCGCATCAACGCGTTCCTGCTGCTGGCATTCCTGGTGGTGGGCCTGTTCGGCGTATGGTATTGCAACGATCAGCTGAAGGGCAAGATCCTCGGTGAGGCAGCTTCCGATCATGGCGAAAGCATAGACACCATGATCTGGATCACGCTCGGAATTACGTTTGCCGTTTTCGTAGTCACGCAGGTGTTGCTGTTCTGGTTTGCTTTCAAATACCAGGAGCGCGAAGACCGCCAGCCTTATTACTACCCACACAATAACAAGCTCGAGATGATATGGACGGTGATACCGGCCATCACGCTGACCGTGCTGGTTGGTTTCGGCCTGTACTATTGGTTCCAGATCACGGGCGAGGCGCCAAAGGATGCCATGGTGGTGGAAGTGACGGGCAAGCAGTTCGGATGGGAATTCCGCTACCCGGGAAAGGACAACAAGCTCGGTAGAAAATATTTCAAGCGCGTGGATGAGAAGGCGAACAACCCGCTCGGGCAGATCTGGGAAGATCCCGCCAACCACGATGATGTATATGTATCGCAGGAAATGCACCTGGTGGTAGGCAAGCCGGTGAAGCTGGTGATCTACGCCAAGGATGTAATCCACGACGTAGGCCTGGCACACTTCCGGATGAAGATGGATGCCGTGCCCGGGATGCCGACCACGATGTGGTTCACGCCTAAGTTCACAACAAGGCAGATGCGCGAGAAGTATGGGCAGGATTTCAATTACGAGATCTCTTGCGACCAGATGTGCGGCCGCGGTCACTTCAGCATGCGGGGAACGATCGTCGTGGAATCCCAGGCGGAATATAATGCGTGGCTGTCGCAGAAGCAACCGCAGTATGTTGTTGCAAAAGGCGGGGGAGCACCTGCGCCGGCCGCAACACCTGCGCCTGCAACACCGGTCGCGGATACAACAACCGCAGCCGATAACCGTACAAGTTCTTTAAACCCATAGGCAAAAGATATTGATATGAATAACGACGCAACTATACATGTGCATGAAGGGGGAGTGACGCATGATGCCGGTCACAACGGTGACGGGCACCATCATCACCGGCAGAGTTTCATAACTAAATATATTTTCAGCCAGGATCACAAGACCATTGCCAAGCAGTTCCTGATCACCGGTATCATCTGGGCGATCGTAGGTGCCTTGTTTTCCGTGCTGTTCCGTTTACAGTTGGGCTACCCCGACCAGAGCTTCCCGTTTTTGGAGTCGCTGTTTGGAAAGTGGGCGCCGGATGGCAAGATCTCCCCGGAGTTCTACTATGCGCTGATCACCATGCACGGTACCATCCTGGTGTTCTTCGTACTCACCGCAGGATTGAGCGGAACCTTTGCCAACCTTCTTATTCCATTGCAGATCGGTGCGCGAGATATGGCGTCGCCGTTCCTGAACATGCTGTCGTACTGGTTCTTCTTCCTCGCGAGCGTTGTAATGGTATCATCGCTTTTCATTTCGACCGGTCCCGCCAGTGGTGGCTGGACAATGTACCCGCCACTCAGTGCGCTGGGAAATGCGAACCTGGGATCACAACTGGGTACTGACCTGTGGATCACCAGCATGGCGCTGTTCGTGGTGTCATCGCTGCTTGGTGGTCTGAACTATATTTCAACGGTGCTGAACATGCGCACCAAGGGCATGAGCATGACGCGCATGCCGCTGACCATCTGGGGCCTGTTCTTTACGGCGATCCTGGGTGTTCTTTCATTCCCGGTGCTGCTGTCAGGCTTCATCCTGCTGCTGTTCGACCGCAATCTCGGAACAAGCTTTTACCTGAGTGATATCGTAGTGAACGGGCAGATTCTGCCAAATGAAGGCGGCAGTGCCATCCTGTACCAGCACCTGTTCTGGTTCCTGGGTCACCCCGAGGTGTACATCATCATTCTTCCCGCGATGGGCATGGTGTCGGAGATCCTCAGTGTGAATGCACGCAAGCCGATCTTCGGCTACATGGCCATGGTTGGTTCCTTATTCGCTATCACCATCCTGGCCTTCCTGGTATGGGCGCACCACATGTTCGTTACAGGTATGAACCCGTTCCTCGGATCCGTGTTCGTGCTTCTGACGCTGCTGATCGCTATTCCTTCGGCTATCAAGGTATTCAACTGGATCACGACCATCTGGCGCGGGAACATCCGCTTCCCGCCTTCGATGCTGTTTGCCATCGGCTTTGTGAGCATGTTCATTTCGGGTGGTCTTACCGGTATCTGGCTGGGTAATTCAACGATCGATATTCATATCCACGATACGTATTTCGTGATCGCGCACTTCCATATCGTGATGGGTGTGTCCGCGTTCTTCGGGATGTTTGCCGGTGTGTACCACTGGTTCCCGAAAATGTTCGGGCGCTATCTCAACAACACCCTCGGGTATATTCATTTCTGGTCATCGCTGGTGGGTGCATACCTGATCTTCTGGCCGATGCACTACATGGGTATGGCAGGTGTGCCGCGCCGTTATCTTGACTTCAGCCTCTGGACTTCGTTCAACCAGTTCGATAACCTGAACAAGATGATCAGCGTGGTAACCATCATCACGTTCGCGATCAACCTGATGTTTGTGTTCAACTTCTTCTATTCCATCTTCAAGGGACGGAAAGTAAGAAGCCAGAACCCGTGGGGTGCCAACACGCTGGAGTGGACCACGCCGATCAACCCGGGTCACGGCAACTGGACCGGCGATATTCCTGAAGTTCACCGCTGGCCATATGACTATGGTAAGGACGGAAGGGAATACATTCCGCAGACAGAACCGGCGCAGCCCGGCGAATCATCGCATTAATAGTTTTTTGAAATAGTGTTTGCAGGCACAGTAACAACAGGTATGGGTCATTCCGATCACATGGCAGCAGCCGAACAGAGTTCCAGGCTGAGAGACTATTTCCAGCTTACGAAGCCGGCGCTGTCGATCATGGTCGTGTTTTCCAGCGTGATCTGTTATTTGCTGGCGCCGAACGTCATCAGCTATGACTGGCTCATGATCCTGTTGATTTTTGTTGGCGGCTACCTGGTCACAGGAAGTGCCAACGCCATCAACCAGGCAGTGGAAAAGCATACGGATGCCGTGATGAAGCGTACGGCGAAACGACCGGTGGCTTCGGGAAGAATGTCGGAACGGGAAGCGTGGACCTTTGCGGTCATCACGGGCGTTGTGGGTGCGTTCATACTGGGGTATTTTTTTAACTGGCTCAGCGCAGGACTTGCTCTTTTCAGCCTGTTCCTGTATGCATTCATCTACACGCCTTTGAAAAAGGTGAATGCAGTGGCGGTGCTGATCGGCGCATTTCCAGGTGCCTTACCCTGCCTTATCGGCTGGGCAGCGGGGAATGACGGCCTGTTTGATACCGGTAACGGGTGGAAGGATTACGGAGGCTGGATCTTATTTGGTATCCAGTTCCTGTGGCAGTTCCCTCATTTCTGGGCCATCGCCTGGATCGCGCACAAGGATTATTCCGGAGCGGGGTTCAAGCTGTTGCCGACGGACAAGGGACCAACGAAGTACACGGCCCTGCAAACGATCATTTACGCGATGCTGCTGATACCCATGTGTGTCC
>DASUVB010000408.1:0-2156 GCA_036373835.1 Flavisolibacter sp.
CAAAACCGGAAAGAACGTCTTCGCGTTGCGCTTCAACCTTGGCTGATTGGTACACCTCGTAAGAAGTTGCATATTGCAGTGCTTCATCCTGCGCATAACCTATCTTCTGCAGGTTTTCTGCCGTAGGCGCGGCACTCTTTGAGAGCTTCCCTTCGCGTTTTGCCTGTTGTATTGCTTCTTCTACCTTCCTGGCCTCTTTGGCGCTTGCCCGCACCGATCCGGTGATGGAGTACAGCACAACACCAGCGCCAAGGTCGGTGTTAACATCTCCTGTTTTCGAGTTGTAATTATTCTTCTGAAATTCGCGCGCCTTGTTGAGCGCACGCTTGTCAACGGTAACGCCATTCGCTTCAGCCGACTCAAGCGCATTGGTGGCAAAGGAGGATTGCAGGACTCCGGCCCATCCAGACCCGGCGGTACTTCCGTTTGTTTCCTGGGCGGCCTGAATCTTATCCACACAAATCTGCTGACAGGCTTTTACCCTTGCCCTCAAAGCTGGCTCGTCTTTCAGATGATCGTAGATGTTGGATAAGAATTGTGAGGTCAGTATCACATCAATATTGTTCCCAAGCTTCGTCTGGATCTGGGTTCCGGTAACTGCAGTAATGTTTGCGCTGTTCACAGGTGCATTTTCTACGGTCTGCAGAAGATGGTCCAACGCTCTCCGCAGGTTCCCGGAATAGGGTCCATGAGACAAGTTCGTCCCGCTTCGCAGCATCGCCATGGCGACCATCGCCGTGGTAGCGGGATCAGTTTCAACGGCATGAGGATTTTGGATGTCCTGACGGCGGTGACTACCCGCGCCCCAGCCACCATTTGCCTGCTGGGCTTCCATGATCCAGCCTAACCCCAGGTCTACTGAGCGCTGAACTTTTTCAGGGGTTTTGTAAGCCGCATGGTTGTCTGACGATTCTTCGCCCATGACCGTTCGGAATACACATCCCGTGGGAGGAACAAACGGCTTTATTTTTTTGAACGATGTAGCCCTTCGAAAAGAAAAGGCAAACAGCATGATCATGCCTGTTGTCAGCAAAATCATCCCTACGGAAATTTTCCAGGTTTTCATATCGTTTTGGTTTGATGTTGATATGACCAGGATGTGCTCTGGGAAGATTTTCCATAATCAAAGGAGTATCTTTTTTAGGGATGATCGCGCAATCGGGTTTAGCAAGCCGTTTTATACCAGGTGGCAGAAGATCGTACCCGTGTGTTTTTAATACCTTTCTATGCTGGCGTTTCCGATGACGACGCGGGAGCTGATCTGCGCCCCTCCATCCACGCGGATCTCCGGTTCTCCGAAAGCATGAATGCGCATTTCTTCCCGGCAACTGACCTTCAGCGAATTTTCTCCGAACGTATTTGCAGACGTATACTTACTGCGCAGTGCGCGGGTGTCAATCCTGTTTTCACCATAAAGCGAATATTGTTGTTCTGTCGCCTTGCCTTTCCGTATGGAAAGCCGGTTTTCACCGTACAGTTTCGCTTTGAAAAAATCCGTTCTTAAAGAACTCAGCGTCACCTCGTTTTCTCCGTAGGCGCGCAAAGTAAATTGTTCAGAATCTATAGGGTCATTGCACGTAAGCTCCTGCTCGCCCCTGATTTCGAGCAGGTCCAGTTCCCGATAGGTGACGTAAGCGGTGACAACAGCACCGCTATACATACTTTTCCTTCTCGTATCGTCAGTCCCTGATGGTGTTCGGCGTTCAAATTTCCGGGCGCCATCAAGGTAAAGCCTCAATGTCTTTGCTGAGACTTTAATGTTGATCTTGTCCGCAGACACGCCAGAATACACCAGCCTGACGGATTCTTGTTCACCTTTGCTCAGGATAACATGGATTCGAGGCGATGCCACAACGCGCGTGAAGTGGCTGAGATCCTGTTCGATCTCCTGACTAACAGCGCAGAAGGAACAGCAGAGAATGACGGCAAATACAACGGCGAAATTTTTCATAGATGTCAATATTTGATCATGTTAATGACACTCCTGCCAGGAAAGACCCCTATCCGGATGAAAAAAATTATTTTTAGGGACAGTCAGCTGGGGAAATCGGGAGGTAGTAACGCCAGAAGCGGGTATTTAACGGCCACTTCTCAGTGGTGTCAGCAGGTATTCCAGTCCATTGAGTTTGATCTCGTACACAGTGGAAAGCAGCATG
>DASUVB010000409.1:0-2293 GCA_036373835.1 Flavisolibacter sp.
GTGTACCTCCTGGCCACCGCTGCGGACCTGTCACTCCCCGCAATTGCAGGTTATTTTGTAAGGATCGGCAATACACAGGATGAGATCTCGCTGTACAGGAAGTCCCCTGATGGTACCCAGGTGAAACTGGTTGACGGGATGGATGGCGTTACCGCTACATCAGACAATGCGCTACGCATCAGGGTGACCCGCAGTGCAGACTATGTATTCACGTTGATGCGCGATGTAACAGGCACCGGCACCCAGTTCTTTTCGGAGGGACAGGCGACGGATTCCACATTTACGTCAGGCGGCTATTTCGGTTTCGTGATACGGCAAAGCACGTCGTCATTTTTTCAGAAACACTACTTTGATGATATCAGCATCACCGGCTATGTGCCGGATACGATCCCGCCAGCGCTTGTAAATGCAATTGCGATCTCGCCGGTACGGGTTGACGTTCGCTTTTCGGAACCGGTGGCACTGCAGGATGCGGAGGATGAATTGAAGTTTATCATTGATGGAAATGTGCACCCCGATTCTGCAGTTCGTGATATGACAGACCAAAGTGTGACACGGCTTCTGTTCCATACGCCCTTTGAACAGGATGTCGTGCATTCATTGCAGGTGGCCGGGGTGCGCGATGTAGCTGGAAACATGATGACGACTGCACATGCTTCGTTCCAGTTTCATGCACCACGCCGACACGATATTCTGATCACGGAGATCATGTCGGACCCCGGCCCGCCGGTGGGACTGCCGGAGGCCGAATACATTGAACTTTGGAATGTCTCCGCCTACCCGATTCAACTGGCCGGCTGGACCCTGGTTACTGAAACCGCCACCAGCCAGCCTTTCCCGCAGGCGTTGCTCCAGCCTGACAGCATGATTATTCTTTCAACGGTGGCACATGCGCCTATGCTTGGGTCTTTTGGACAATGCCTCGGCATCGCTTCGTTCCCTTTGCTTCCCGACAATGGCGTTGTCAGTATCCGGTCGCACGATGGTGCGACGATACACGCCGTTGCTTACCAGGAGGACTGGTACGCGAATGCCATAAAGGCCGGTGGCGGTTGGAGCCTCGAGATGGTTGACCCGGCAAATCCCTGCGCCGGCAACGACAACTGGAAGGCAAGCACACATTCGCGGGGTGGCACGCCGGGCAGTGCCAATTCGGTAAACGGAACTGCGGCAGATAAACGACCGCCCCATGTAATCAGGACCTACACCACGGATAGCACACGAGTAATGGTTCTGTTCAGTGAAACTTTAGACAGCACGACAGCCGCGGACATCATGAACTATAGTGTGAGTGATAATATTTCAGTGCAGCAGGCAGTAGCCTTACCTCCGCTGTTCCGTGAGGTGGTGATCAGCGTGTGGCCGCCACTTGTTCCTGAAAGAGTGTACAGCCTGGCCGTACAGCAGGTTCACGATTGCCGGGGAAACCTCCTGGGTGAACCCCGCGGGGCGAAGGTGGGCTACGCACCAGGGGAAATCTCACCCGGTGACCTGGTGATCAACGAGATCCTGTTCAACCCGGGCGCGAATGTTTCGGATTACGTGGAGTTGTATAATGCAGGCACAAAAGTGATTGACCTGTCGCGGGTGCGGATCGCGAACAGGAACAGTGCGCACCAGGTATCCCAGGTCAGGAATGTACATGCGATTCCCTTCCTGTTTTTTCCGGGCGATCACGTCGTGCTTACGGAAGATGCGGATGCATTGCAAAGACAATATCTCGTGAAGGACCGTCGACAGGTGCTTACCATTTCATCGCTTCCTTCTTTCCCCGATGATTCGGGGTGCGTGGTCGTGCTGGACCACCAGGGTATCGTTATTGATGAATTGCGCTATTCTGAGAAGTGGCACTTCCCGCTGCTGCATACCGAAGAGGGTGTTGCCCTGGAGCGCATTGACCCTGGCGAAAAAACGCAGGACCCGTCGAACTGGCATTCCGCCGCTGCGACAACAGGGTTCGGGACGCCCGGTTACCGGAATTCCCAATACAGGCAGGATGCGGATCAGCAGATTTCTTTTTACGTGGAACCGGCCATTGTTTCGCCGGATCATGACGGGCATGATGATTTTGCGGTGATCCATTACCAGGCTGATGGACCAGGCTATGTTGCATCGATCACCATCTTCGATGCAGGCGGAAGACCCGTGCGCTACCTGGCACGGAGTGCGAACCTCGGGTTGCGGGGGCAATGGACCTGGGATGGACTTGATGAAAACCAAAGGAAATTGCCCGCGGGTGTTTACATTGTAGCAGCGGAAGTATTCCATCTCCAGGGAAAACGGAAATTATTCA
>DASUVB010000410.1:0-6764 GCA_036373835.1 Flavisolibacter sp.
GGGTACAGCCTCTCCTTTGGCGGAGGGACCGCTGTCATCACCGATCCCAAGCAACCGGCGCTGGTGGCCGCCGAAGCCAGCTGCGGCGGAGACGTCATCCGGCTGAAGCTCAATAAGAAAATGAAATGTTCTACCCTGGCGGTCAATGGATCCGATTTCAGCCTGTCCCCCGCATCCACAGGCATCATCAGCGCTTCAGGGATCGGGTGCAATGGCGGTTTCGACACGGATTCCGTGCAGTTGCAGCTCAACGGCTTCCTGGCACCGGGCACCTATACCCTGAATATTAAAAACGGGTCCGACGGCAACACCATGCTTGATTTCTGCGATAATTCCATACCGGTAAATGCGCAGGTCTCATTTACTGTGTACCCGCTGGTACCGACGCCGATGGACAGCCTCGCTCCTGTAGCGTGCAGTCCGCAGACCCTGCGGCTGGTGTTTAAAAAGCCGATGCTGTGTTCCAGCGTAGCTCCCAACGGCAGTGATTTCGTTCTCAGCGGGCCCTATCCTGCCGCGATTTCGGGCGCCAGTGCTTCGTGTACAGGCACAGCCACAACCTCGAAGGAGATCATCGTGACCCTTGCTCAACCATTGTACCAGGCAGGCACATTCACCCTGCAGCTGCGCACAGGTACTGACGGCAATACGATACTGGATGAATGCGGGAAAGAAACACCTGCCGGATCCTTCGTCACTTTTACCATTAAGGATACAGTGAATGCCGGCTTTACTTTCGATAAAAGCTATGGATGCACAACAGACACTGTGCAGTTCTATCATCCTGGTGGAAACGACATCTTTACATGGAACTGGAATCTCGATGAAGGGCAGACCTCCATCTTGCAAAACCCGCAGGGCCTGTACCAGCAATTCAACAATAAGAACATTTCGCTCGCTGTCAGCAACGGATTTTGCTCGGATACGGCAACGACTATGGTGGTACTGGATAATTTCCTGCAGGCTGCATTTGCAGCTTTCGAGGACCACTGCCCGAACGAAGCTGCCAGCTTTACCAGTACGGCCACCGGGCAGGTCGTTGACCACCATTGGTCATTCGGAGACGGATCAACATCTTCGGATGTTTCTCCCGTGCACACCTTCGGCCAGCCAAACATAACAACACCTTTTACCGTCACCTATACGGTCACCGACAGCCTTGGCTGCCAGAGCTCTGCCAGTAAAATCATCCGGGTGTACAGCAGCTGCTACATTGCTGTACCCAATGCGTTCACACCGAATGGCGATGGCAAAAATGACTTTTTGCGCGTGCTCAATGCTGTAAAGGCAGAACAGCTCGAATTCCGCGTATACAACCGCTGGGGTCAGATGGTGTTCATGACGAACGACTGGAAAAGAGGATGGAACGGCACTATCAGGAATTTTGATCAGCCTACCGGCACTTATGTATGGCACCTGGTGTACACTGACCGGCAGACGAAGGAACGGCGGTCGATGCGGGGAACTGCAACACTGATCAGGTAGCCACAACTTATCAACGATCTCTTAAAAGACGCCGCTGGTTATACTGATGTTGCTATCTTCGCCCGCTCAAATAGTTCTTGGATGATCAGCAGAAGGAATATCAGGGTGAAGGTGATGCAGACAATTTACACGTTGAACACCCTTGCACAGGGATTGAAGCCGGGCGAGCCGGCAAAGCTGCTGCAAAAACATTTCGACCAGTCGAAAGACCTGTTTGTTTACCTGACGTATTTCCTGACCGAAGTGACGCGCTATGCTGAAACCGATGCATACATCCGTTCATCCAAACACCTGCCTACAAAAGAAGACCTCAATGTAAATATCAAGATTGCCGGCAACCAGCTGGTATGGAAGATCCTTGAGGATCCTACGTTCCAGGTGGAATCGGGGAGATCAAAGCCGGAGTCCCGGCTCGATAAGGAGCTGGTTCGTAAAATATATATGTTGCTGGCGGACACACCAACCTACCAGCTATATATCGCTACCGGGGAAAGAAACCCGAAATCGGAACGCGAGATCCTGGAATTCCTGCTGAACGATATCCTCCTTCCCAACGAAGTGTTCATCAGCCACCTTGAAGAAAATTTCATGAACTGGGAGGACGACTCCGACATGGTGATCCAGCTGCTGCGCAACCTGCTGCAGAAACCGGGCACTGTCAGTTTTTCCGAGGTGATGAGCCCTGACAAGATGGAATTTGCAAAAACCCTGCTGAATACCACCCTTGAAAAAGAAAGTCACCTGGAAAGCTATATCGTCCCGAAGCTGAAGAACTGGGATGCGGAGCGAATTGCAGCATTAGACATGATCATCATGCGGATGGGTGTCGCCGAATTCCTGTATTTTGAAACCATTCCGCCGAAGGTTACTATTAACGAATACATTGATATTGCCAAGGAATACAGCACGCAGCAGAGTGGCCAGTTCGTAAATGGCATCCTGGACAACATTCACAAGGACCTGGTCCGCGAGAACAAACTGCACAAGGTCGATTTCAGGAAAGCATAAAAAGCGGCTGTTCAGCCACGGAATTGAACTACATTTGCATCTGCAAAAAAATCAAGATGAAATATTTACTGATCATTTTTTTGGGAGGACTCATTGCCTGCTCCGGGAATGACCAGCAGGCCGCGACCACAACCACCAGCACCAACATGGATTCCATCGGGCGGGCAGTGATGGCTGATTCAACTTCCTACACCACCATTGAGTGGATCGACTCAACCCACCGGGACCTTGGAACGGTGATGAAAGGACAGGTAGTGGAGGTTGCATGGAAATTCAGGAACACCGGTACCAAGCCCCTGGTGATCTCCAATGTAACTGCCGGATGTGGCTGTACCGTAGCCGAAAGGCCGCAGGAGCCGGTTGCGCCGAATGGCGAAAGCATTATCAAGGCCAGCTTCAATACGAAAGGCCAGTCGTCCGGTCACAATTCCAAGAGTGTAACGGTCGTCGCGAATACATCAGGAAACGCCACGCATTTCCTGACGTTCAGCGCCAATGTAACAGATTAAACTTTCAAACATCAATATGTATTTATTACAGGCACAAGGTCCATTCGGCAGTTCAACAGGGTTGATTTTCATGGGCCTCATCATGGTGGTTTTCTGGCTGTTCTTCATCCGCCCGCAGGCGAAAAAGGCCAAGCAGCAGAAACTGTTCATTGAAAATCTCGGCAAGGGTGAGCGCGTGGTGACCATCGCCGGCATCCACGGCGTGATCAACAAAGTGAATGAAGACGGAACGGTAATGCTCGAGATCAACCCCGGCAGCTACATCAAGATCGAGAAGAGCGCCATTTCAATGGAATGGACCAACCAGCTGAATAAAGCGGCTGTAGCAGAAAAAAAAGCATAACAACGCATCCCGGTTCGCCGGGATTTTTTGTGTAGATTAATTCCCTGGTATGCTTAAAATCGGACTGACAGGCGGCATTGGATCCGGGAAAACAACTGTGGCTAAAATCTTTGAGCTGCTGCGGGTGCCCGTATACAATGCCGATGCTGCATCCCGGGAATTATACCATACCGATAAAGAGCTGAAGGCCGCGATGATCCACAACTTCGGCGCGGACATCTATGAGCATGGGCGCATCAACCGCGCAAGGCTTGCGGAACTGGTCTTCCATGACCCGGAAAAAACGGAGCTCCTGAACAGTCTTGTACATCCTCCAACCATACGCCATGCCGAAGCGTGGATGAATCGTCAGCAGGCACCGTACGTGATCAAAGAGGCTGCGCTCATCTTTGAAAGCGGTTCATCGGCGGGACTGGACTATGTAATTGGTGTCGAAGCCCCCCTGCCCCTTCGCATTCAAAGGATCATGGAACGGGACGGAGCTACGCGTGAAGCTGTCCTGCATCGCATGGACCGCCAGATCGACGAAGTGGTCAAGATGAAGCTGTGTGATTTTATCATCCGGAACGATGAGCAACACCTGGTCATACCACAGGTGATCGCGTTGCATGAGCACCTGCTGCAACGCGCGGCACAGGAAGTTATCCCTCAATAAAGGATTCCAGGTCCACCGGTGTTCCGAAGAGCAGGAGGATATCACCGGAACGCAGCACTGTTTCCGGTGGAATGATGCCCCCGACCTGCATCTGTCTTTTATCATCTCCGAAAATGTGTTTTTTGCTGACAATCTTGATCACGGTCACGAGCACCAGCCTGTATTTGCCGGCAAGGTCCAGGTTGCGGATGGCCTGTCCCACATACCGTTCCGGAACGGCCACTTCCAGCAACCGGTAGTCGGGGTTGATCTGGAAAGAATCTATCACGCCCGGCAGGTCCAGCTTCAGTGCGAGGCGCTCGGCAGATGAGGTTTCGGGATACACGAATTCATGGATATTCATGGCTTCCAGCACCACTTTCTGCACGGGCGATGTGACCCGGCAGATAATGCGCTCCACGTTCATCTGTTTCAGCAGTGCCGTGGTCATGATCGTCGCGCCTTCATTTTCACCGATACCGACAATGGCGGCGTCAATACCCGACAGCGGTAACTGGGCCACCGCCTCTTTCTGCGTAGCATCCAGCGCTATGGTATGGGTGATGCTATGCTTATACTTGTCCACCAGCTCCAGCTTTTCATCAACACCCAGCACCTCGTGTCCCAGTCCGACGAGTTCATGGGCCAGCGCCGCACCAAAGTTCCCGAGTCCAAATACAATGAATTTCATTTGTTTGATTTAAAATGTGACCTCTTCTTTCGGATAACGGTAATATAGTTGCTTCGTCTGCCTGATGAATGCCACCATCAGTGTAACGGTTCCCACCCTGCCCACAAACATCGTGATAATGATCACCGCCTTGCTGAAGCCGGTAAGCTCCGGTGTGATGCCGAGTGTCAGCCCTACCGTGCTGAAAGCAGAAAATACTTCGAACGCGATCCGGATCATACCCTTATCGCTGTCGTTGATGGATACGAGGAAAATGGAAATGCCCAGGAACAGCAGCGACATGAAAATAATGGCGAATGCGCGCCGCACGGAATGATGAGATACTTCAGACCGGAAAAACTCTGTGCGGTCCTTTCCCCGCAGCACGCTCATCATGTTAAGAACAGCCACGCCGAATGTCGTGGTTTTAATACCGCCACCGGTTGAACCCGGCGAAGCACCGATCCACATCCAAAGCAGGTAGATCATCACCATGGGGAAAGACAGCGCCGTCATATCAACTGTATTGAAGCCCGCTGTACGCGGCGTGACGCTGCCGAAAAAACTGGTGACCAGTTTACCGATCACAGTCGGATGGTCATTAAGGGAATTACCCTGCTCGAACATCAGGAAAAGAATAAACCCGACAAGCAGCAGGTAGCCTGTAACTACCAGGGCGAGCCGCGAGTTCAGGTGAATGAGCTTTGGAAAATGGATCCTGCGTGGATTCCGCTGGATACGCAGGACCATGTTCTGCATTTGTACACGCATATACCGGTACAGGTTGAAAACGATCGGGAAACCTATCCCGCCCAGTATGACCAGGATCGCAATGAAAAAATGCAGGGCATAATTGAAGCGCACGACCGGTTCGAACAACCCGTTCGACATCGTTGAGAAACCCGCGTTGGAAAATGCCGAGACAGAATGGAAGATGGCAAAAAAAAGCTTGTCCAGCTTTCGCACAAACATGTCATCGCTCACTGAAAAATAAATGGAAATGGCCCCCAGCGCCTCGAATACCAAAGTCACCATTACAACCTGGTACACAAACCGCATGATATTCCCCACTTCGCGTCCGCTCATGACGTCCTTAAAGGCCAGCTGGCTTCTGAGCGACGCCCCGCCCGTGACGGCATATGCGAACAACCCCGCAAAGGTCATGATCCCCAGGGCACCTGCCTGGATGAGCACCAGGATCACAAGCTTGCCGAACATGGTGAAATGGGTAGCAGTATCCACAACTACAAGTCCCGTAACACAGACCGCACTGGCAGAAGTAAACAGCGAATCGAGCACGGAGATATCACGCGTCGTTGCGTTCGGCAATTGCAACAACATTGTCCCAAGAATGATAAGAAAGGCAAAGCTGCTCACGAACAGCATGGCGGGACTCACCTCCCGGTGGTAAATAAACTGGATGAGATAGGATGTTTCAATAATAAACGCCAGCAGGATGCCGGCATAAAGCACCACCTTCAGCACCAGGAACCGGTTGGTTTCGGTATCCACAGACATTTTCTGCGGCAGCACGTAAAAGGTCAGCAGCAGGATGAACAGCCAGCCGAAAATCGTCAGAGCACGCACCCACAATTTCCGTTTGACAAAAAAATCCAGCACCAGGCGCACCGCCATTACAATCACCAGCGTGTCAAGCAGGAATGTGAGCCACAAATTCAGGCTCCGGCTGTTGGACCAGAACGGGCGGAAACCAAAATCGTACACGGAAAGTGCGACAGCCAGGAATAATATTGCAGGGATCGCAATGTTGCATAACTGCAATAATGCCTTACGGGTGCGGTTGAGAAACGCGACCACGTCAGTCTGCATTCTCCGGAGCTTTATGGCATACCGAGTCCTTTTGTTCACCGGGAATATTTTGATTCGACCTACTTCAATTTTGCCAGCGCAGCGGTGATGCGCTCAAATCCCTTTTCTATGTTCGCCATACTGTTGGCAAAGGAGATACGAATGCACAACCTGTCACCAAAAGCAGAACCTGTCACCGTGGATACATGACCATGGTTCAGCAGGTACATGCACAGGTCATCTGCATTGGATATCATGGTGAGCCCATCGCTTTTCCCGAAATAAGGGTCTACCCTCGGGAACGCA
>DASUVB010000411.1:0-2667 GCA_036373835.1 Flavisolibacter sp.
CTATTACCGCCTGCTGCAAACACGGCACGGCGGCGCCGTTCAGCTCAATATTGAAACAGACAAAAAATATGAGGACTACCTGCTTCCTTCGCTGACGCTGCAACTGCTGGTTGAAAACGCCGTCAAGCATAATGTGCTCTCGAAAAACCACCCGCTGACTATCGACATTTTCACGACCGCGGGCAACAAACTGGTGGTAAGCAACAACCTGCAGCTGCGCAAAGTAAAGGCGCCTTCCAACAAGATCGGGCTGGAAAATATCCGTTCCAAGTACAGGCTGTTGTCGGAAACAGATATCCAGATCCTGCAGGACGCCAAAAGTTTTACCGTGGTATTGCCACTGGTCTGGAATAAAGTTTATGAACGAAAACATGAACCGTTAATCAAATCTGCTATATGAACATTTTTATTGTAGAAGACGAAGACCTGGCTGTAAAAAAGCTCAGGAAAACGCTCCAGAGCGTTGACGCATCCGCGTCCGTAGTCGGCGAAGCGGACAGCATTAAAAGCAGCGTATCGTGGCTGGAAAATAACCCCGCCCCGGACCTGATCCTGATGGATATTGAACTGGCGGATGGCCAGAGCTTCGAGATCTTCAATCACACCCAGGTAAAGAGCCCGGTGATCTTCATTACCTCCTACGATGAATATGCGCTGAAGGCATTCAAGGTGAACAGCGTCGACTACCTGCTGAAACCCGTTCAGAAAGAGGACCTTGAAGCGGCCCTGGTGAAGTACCGCGAAATGAAGAAGCTGTACACACCGGAAACCCCGGCGCCGGATGCTGCCATTGACAACCTGGTGAAGCAACTGCAGCAGAAACTGCAGTCAAAGGAATACCGCAAGCGCTTTCTCGTCAAGCACGGCCAGAAGCTGGTTTCGATCGAGGTGACCGATATCGCCTATTTTTTCAGCGACGGGCGCCTCAACTTCTTCAAAACATTTGACAACCGCAAGTTCGTGGTAGATTATACGATGGACGAGCTGAATGATATGCTGGACCCCGATCGCTATTTCCGCATCAGCCGTTCATTCTTTATTGCGCTGGACAGCGTGGAGCAGATCCATGACTACTTTGGCAACCGCCTCATCCTGCACCTGAAACCGGCGACAGATAAGGAAGCCATCGTCAGCCGGGAAAAGGTCACCGACTTCAAAAAGTGGCTCGGCAAATAATTTTAAATTTTAAATTTTAAATGTTGAATGTTGAATTTGGGTTTTAGAAGTTGAGTGATGCGTGTTGGGTGTTGGGTTTGTGTAATTCTCCATTCTCCATTCTCAATTCTCAATTCTCAATTCTCAATTCTCCATTCCTACTGCGCCGCCCTTATATTCACCGTCAGCACGGCCACAAAGCTTTTCGGATCTGATGTGACTTCGATCGTGCCATTCATTGCCTCCACCCGCTTCTGCACCACGTTGCGAAACTGTTCCTCGAAATTCATTTCACCTTTCCCGCATTCCGACAGGATCTCGAGCATCAGTCTCGAGCGCACCAGGTTGATGTTGACAAATTTCTGGTTGCACTGGCTGTGCTGGAGGATGAAGCTCATTGCTTCCTTGTAGTAGAAGTACAGCTCGTGCCGGATCTTCATATCCAGTTGCAGCGATTGCAGCCTGTTGTCCACGATGAGGTCAATGTCCGCATCATAATCCGCCTGCATGCCTTCGGTTACCTCCTTGATCCGGGCCAGTGTCTTCTTCATGCTGTCATTTTCCGGGTGGATGCTCCACAGCATGTCATCCATCGATTCGATCATATACCTGCTCTTGTCGCTGATCTGGTCAATGAATTCCTTTGACTGCTCCACGTTACGGTCCGCTTTGATCTTCGCGATCTCGCTGAGCACGTTGATGTTATTAAGCGTGGTATTGATCTCCTGGTGCAGGTTACCGGCAATGCTTGTACGTAGCTGCTGCATTGAACGCAGCTTTTTCATCCGCTCTCGATCGATCAGGTACAGCACCAGTATGACGTCAAGTATGATGAGTGAATAGAACCACCATGTTTTCCAGAAAGGCGGGCGCACGAAAACGGGAAGCGAAGCGATCACCGGGCTCGGACGACCGTCGGCGTTTTCTGATTTCACTTTGAAGGTATACTCACCCGGGGGCAGGTAATTATAGATAGCCTCTATCGGGCGGTCGGTACGGATCCAGTCGTCGTCGAGGCCTTCCAGCATATAATAGTAATGGACCTTCTGCTGCGGCAGGTAGGTCATTGCACTGAAGTTGACTGCAAAAGACGAGTTGTTGTACCTGAGGACAGCGCGGCCTGCCTGCATCAGCGAATCCACCGAGTGTGACGTATTTCCCACCCGGAACCCGGTGATCCACGAACGCGGCGGCGCAACTTCCTGCCGGAAGCGCATCGGGTCGAACACCAGGAAATTGTGCGGTGTAAAATATATCAGCCGCCCGTCAGAAAGCTCCTTCACGCCTGCGAGGGTGAACTTGTCGTAAATAATTCCGTCGCGGCGGTCATAATAGGTGATCAGGTTCTTTTCAACGTTCAGGCGGCAGATCCCGTTCATCATGCCCACCCAAACAATGCCATTGCGATCCTTTTCAACAGACATGGTGGTGTTCGACGGCAAGCCGTCCTGGTCGGTGATGAATCGCACCTTGCCGGTCTTTGTATTGATGATATTCACGCATCCCGCAGAA
>DASUVB010000412.1:0-2469 GCA_036373835.1 Flavisolibacter sp.
AACGAGGAGCGCTGCATTGAGCAGAAGATCCGGAACTCGTTGCAGCAGCAGTATCCTGCCGACAAGCTGGAACTTATTTTTATTACGGATGGGTCAACCGATCGCACAAATACCATCATTAGCGAATACCCCGAGGTACGACTGCTGTACCAGCCGGAGCGCCGGGGAAAATCGGCTGCGATCAACCGCGCCGCAGATGCTGCGCAACACGGGATCCTGGTGTTCAGTGATGCCAACACCGCGCTGAATCCGCAGGCAGTGATGAATATTGCACGCCACTATGCTGATCCGCGTACCGGGGGTGTCGCCGGCGAAAAAAAGGTAATGGACAACCCTGCCGCAAGGGACGCCGCTATTGGTGAAGGCCTGTACTGGAAATATGAATCCTTCCTGAAGCAGGTCGACTCTGACTTTTATTCGGTGATCGGCGCGGCCGGTGAACTTTTCTCGGTACGCAAAAGCCTGTACCGCCCGGTGGACGATGATGTCATCCTTGATGATTTTGTCATTTCCATGCAGGTAGCCGGACAGGGTTACCGGGTTGTTTATGAACCGCAGGCTTACGCGACCGAACCTCCTTCACTTTCCATCACGGAGGAACGGAAACGCAAGGTGCGCATAGGAGCCGGTTCGTTCCAGGCGCTGCAGATCCTGCGGCCGTTGCTGTTTTCTTCGCGCTACCCGGGATTGTCGTTCCTGTACCTCTCGCACCGTGTGCTGCGATGGACCCTCAGTCCTGTTTGCCTGTTTTTGATTTTCATTTCCAACATGGTCCTGGCTGCAACCACTGATAACCTGTTTTTTACCATCACTTTTGCAATGCAGGTGCTTTTTTACCTGATGGCGCTGCTGGGGACATTCCTTCCTGTGCGCCTGTTCCGCCTGGCGCACTATTTCGTCTTCATGCACCTGTCAGTCATACAGGGATTTTTTCGCTACATCAATGACCAGCAACCTGCAGCCTGGGAGAAAGTAGAACGATAACTTAATTTTTTGTTTGTCTCCTACACCAGGGTTACCGCTATGTTCAATGTTAAAAGTTTAAAGTTTAAGGTGCGGCGTACGACAAGAAAATTGCCGGAACTTTTACCCTTTAACCTTAAACATTAAACGATTAGGTCGATACCTCAATAACGGATTTTATCCTCTTTTTCCTTCCACATCTCAAACACTTTCAGCGCTTCGTCGCGGCCGATGGAACGGATGGGAATGCGGCGCTGCTCCAGGTCGACGCCGAATTCTTCATAGATAAGAGAGTCATCGAAGCCGATGCGCGCGGCATCTTCGCGACTGTTGGCGAAATACACGATTTTGGGACGGGCCCAGTAGATGGCGCCCAGGCACATGGGGCAGGGTTCGCAGGAGGTATACACTTCGCAGTCGTCCAGCTGGAACGTATTGAGGTTGCGGCATGCATCGCGAATTGCCACTACCTCTGCATGCGCCGTCGGATCGTTGGTGGATGTTACTTTATTATTGCCGCGGCCCACGATCTCGTCACCGCGGACGATGACGCAGCCGAACGGTCCGCCTTCATTTTTTTCTACGCCGTTTCGCGCCAGCTTGATGGCCTCGTGCATGAATTGCTCCTCTCGGGTCATACCTTAGATTCAGGCCGAAAGGTAGGGAATGATACAATAAAGAAGGGACCGCTGGGGTCCCTTCTACAATCTTAATATGATGTTTTTCTTTATTTCTGCCCGTCCTTCTGGTCCATTTTACGACCGATCACGTAACCACCCGCAGCCCCGATCACACCACCGACAACGGCACCAACCGTGCGGTTTTTCTTGTTGATCACGGCACCTGCTGCAGCACCACCGACACCACCGATCACAGCACCCTTAACGGCCTTGCTGATCCCTTCCTTTTTAGCGGGCTCTGCAGCCTGTTCGCCAGAACCGGTCCCTGCAACGTCACCGGAGCCAGTACCTGCACCATCAGACTCTGCTTTTGGCAGTGATCCACCGGAAGCTTCCTGGGTTGTTGAGGTTGATTTACGCACCGGAGCCTTTGTAGTTGCTTTTCTTACGGGAGCCGTTTTTTTTGCAACCGCCTTGCGCGCTGGCGCTGTCGCCTGCTGTGTGGCAGGAGCAATATTTTCGTCGATCACCGCAAGCTCGTTCTGGGCTTTCCAGTCGCGGAACTGCGCCAGGCCGGCTGTATCGGCAGCCATAGCGTTTTGCTGCATGTCGGCTGCCTGGACCGTTGCCGCATCCGGCGCCTTCGGGCTGGTATTACAAGCCGCTGTCAGAAATAAAACACCTGAGAGAATGGGTAAAAGTTTTTTCATGAATATTCGTTTTGTTGCTGGCTTACGCCGGTTAATAATGCATCATAGACTCCAAAACAACGCCATGGTTTTATAGCAGGTTGTTAAAGCCCTGGGTGGGCTTTTCCACCTTGTTAACACCATTATAAATAGCGAATATCCTCCCGCTGATGGGTCTTTTTTGTATTGTTCACGCT
>DASUVB010000413.1:0-2322 GCA_036373835.1 Flavisolibacter sp.
ATCCGGTCGACGCCCTGGTTCTGGTTCAACAGGTCATTGGCTTCAACGGACAACTTAGCAGCGTCCTTCTTCAGGAATTTGTACGAAAGCGACGCATTCCAGGCGACATAGTTCAGGGCATTGCCAAAGGCCCCGGTCTTCTGCCGGAAGGATGCGTTGAGCTCAGATTCCAGCTCGAGCTTTTTCATCAGCATTACGGAACCCTCCACGTTGCCACCCAGGGTAAAGAAGCTGCTCCCGGTATTGCTCCTGACCGAAGAAACGCTGTGATTCCAGCCGACATGCGGTTTGAGGTAAATGATGTATTGCTCTTCTTTTTCATAACGCAGCCCGTATCCCACATCAATAGTGGCAGCATTCGTACGGTTACGGATACCATTTACGAAGTTGATATTCCGCGAACCGTTGCCATTGAGGAGCACGGACTGTATCCATTTGTTCTCTCCTTCGCCGAGGCTCAGTTCCATCCAGGTAGACCAGTTATAATTGCCATCCACGTTTACCGGGTAGTAGGTGCGCTTACCAAAGGAGTCAACTGCATTGTAATTGGTAATAGCATTTTGTGTCAGCCGGAAAGAAGCATTGCCCCAGAAACCACGCTGGGCCAGCGCCTTGTAATTACCGTAAATCGCCGTGAGACTGTGGGTAAACCCAACGTCAAGATCGGGGTTGCCGAGAACTTCGTTCAGCGGATCGTTGTTGTCGCGCAACGGCTGCAACTGCTCCATGGAGGGCTGAACGGTATTACCCTTGTAGTTGATCACAAAGTTGGTATACATGGCGGGCGACAGCCCGAAGGACAGCTGTGGCGTCAGGTTCACGAAATGATACCGCGACCGCCCGGCGTTGTCGTTGTTCAGCAGATCCAGCTGCAGCGCGGATATGCCGGTTCCCGCCGCAAAGCGCAGCTTCTTTGTAGCATACCTGCCATACAGGGCGGCATTATGGGAAAAAGCATCCAGGTCAAAGCTGTTGCTGAATGCCGGGTTGAGGATATCGTACTTGCCATTGAATGACTTTTCAAAAGTGGCACGCCGCGACCGTGAATTACTGCCGTTATAGCTGTATTCTGCAACCACGTTCCATTCCGGTGTAAGCGGCTCGCTGTACGTGAATTTCAGGCCGTACGCTGTGCTGGCTGACCGGTTCGTTTTGAACTGGTCGGATGTATCAGACTGTACAAGGTTGCCATCGCGATAAAACCTGTTGCGGAAGTTGAGCGTGCCGTCGTGATCGCTGTTTACACCAGTGAGCCGGAGCGTCCCGACAAACTGGCGTCCTGCCTTTTGAAACAGTTGCTTGTAAGTAGCCACGTTCGTCGTCTGCAGGCGGGTCCCTTCGCGCGTCGTTGTACGGTCGCTGCTGTTTACGACCACCTGGTCTTCGTTGAGGGAAGCGGCGTCTGTGTGGGCAACAGAACTGGCTTCGCGGATGGAATTGACTGTTGACACCCTGACGGAACGCAGGGAATCGAGCTTCCATTCATACCTGCCATTCACTGCATGCTGCCGGTTTCGACCGCCATTGCGCGTAAAGCTGTTTGAATAGAACACAGTGTCGGGAAGGATGGTCTGGGTCAGTGTGGATCCGTCATTGGTAGTTTGCAAGCTATTGTACCTGTAGGAAGCGTTCAGCGACTGTGACTCCTGTTTCCACTTATCAATAAACAATGCACCTGCCGTGTAAGAATCCGGAAGCCCGCGAAGGTTCCAGTTCTCGAATTCGTCATCATTACTGTAGCTGAAGCCAATGCCACTGAACTCGTCAAATTCAAAATCATTTTCAAATCCAAGCAGCCTCCGTTCTCCCCAGTCAAGGCTGCCGGTTGAAATTTTGCTTTCCGTACCGTACAATGATATTTTCTGTGTTCCTGAAAACCGGTTATAAAGAAGCTTGACATCGGTCACTGATTCTGTTCCCGCACCCGCGTAAGCCTTGCCGAATGTCCCTTTTTTGTGCTCTTCTTTCAGTTTTATGTTTACGGTCTTTCCTTCATTGCCGCTGCTGATGCCGGTGAGCTGTTGCTGTTCCGTCTTTCCATCATAGAGCTGCACCCTGTCAACAGCACGTGCGGAAATATTTTTAGTGGCCATGGTGGGGTCGTCTCCGAAAAATTCCTCGCCGTCCACCAGGACTTTCTGCACCCGCTGCCCATGTGCCGTGATCTCGCCGCGGCTGTTCACCTGGAATCCCGGGAGCTTTTTCAGCAGTTCTTCCACCGTGGCGCCTTCCTTCAGGTGAAAGCTGTCGGCTATGAATTCGGTCGTATCGCCCTTAATGCGAATACCCCCTGCACTCCGGATGAACACGGCATCCAGCATG
>DASUVB010000414.1:0-2847 GCA_036373835.1 Flavisolibacter sp.
TGGTAAAAGAGGCCAGGCTTTCCTGATCACGGAGGCGGTTCGCGGTGATGGAGGCATTCTGAGGAATGACAAAGGTGAGGCTTTCATGGAGCGCTACGATGCGCGCAGGGACCTCGCACCCCGTGATATCGTTGCCCGTGCCATAGACAATGAGATGAAGATATCCGGTAGCGAGCATGTGTACCTCGACTGCCGCCATATGGATATGACGGCATTCCGCGAGCATTTCCCGAATATTTACGAAAAGTGTCTTTCAGTGGGCATCGATGTTTCGAAGCAGATGATCCCCGTTGCGCCGGCGGCACATTACAGCTGCGGCGGTATAAAGACCGACGAGTGGGGCCGAAGCTCGATCAGTCACCTGTATGCCTGCGGCGAGTGCTCCAGCACCGGACTGCACGGCGCCAACCGGCTCGCCAGCAATTCCCTGCTTGAAGCCATGGTATTTGCACACCGCTGCTACGTGGATGCAGCGAACCGCATCGACATCATCAGTGAACTTCCCGGTATTCCCGACTGGAACGCAGCTGGTACCTCGGAGCCGCGCGAGATGATCCTCATTACGCAAAGCCTCAAGGAACTGCAGCAGGTGATGAGCGATTACGTAGGTATTGTGCGCAACAATGTGCGTTTGCAGCGTGCCATGAAGCGCATTGACCTGCTTTTCGATGAAACGGAAGGATTGTACCAGACCACAACGGTTTCGCCCCAGCTGCTGGAGCTGCGGAATATGATCACTGTAGGTTACCTGATCATAAAGGGCGCCGCGTTCCGGAGAGAGAGCCGCGGCCTGCACTACAATACGGACTATCCTTATAAATCAGAACTGGTTCAGAATATCGTGCTGTAACGGCGGGAAACCCGCGCACCTATCTTTGTCGCGCTTATGTATTATGTCGTCTACGGATTGTTGTACCTGCTGTCATTGCTTCCGCTGAGGGTTTTATACCTGTTTTCCGACTTCGCGTACGTGATGATCTATTACGTGGCCGGCTACCGCAAAGGCGTGGTGATGGGCAACCTGGAGACGGCTTTTCCACAGAAGACGATGGAAGAACGGAAGCACATTGCGAAGAAGTTCTACCGGAATTTTACGGACACATTTATAGAGATGATCAAGATGTTCAGTGCCGGCCCCCGCTGGCTGAACAGGCATGTCCAGGCCGATTTTTCATTGCTGAACAGGGCTTACGAAGAAGGCCGCAAATCACAGGTGCACCTCGGTCACAATTTCAACTGGGAAGTGGGGAATGCTTATTCGGCCATGCACATCAAACAGCCATTTCTCGGCGTGTACATGCCGCTCGGCAACCAGGTGCTCGACAGGGTGTTTCGCAAGCTGCGGTCGAAATACGGTACCATTCTCATACCCGCTACCGAAATGCGTGCTGCCATGCTGCCTTACAGAACGCAACCCTACACCCTCGGACTTGTTGCAGACCAAAGTCCTGCCAACCAGATGGCCGGATTCTGGGTAAATTTTTTCGGTAAGCCCACGTCATTCGTGCGCGGGCCTGAAAAAGGAGCATTGGCCGGCAACCTGCCGGTAATTTTCTGCCATATCACCAAGACCAGGAGGGGATATTACCACATTCATTTCGAGGAAGGTGCATGGGAGACCACAGGACTTGGTAAGGGTGAGCTCACGATACGGTACGTGCGTTACCTGGAACGTGTGATTTCGGAAAACCCGGATATGTGGCTGTGGAGCCACCGCCGCTGGAAGCTGCAATGGAAGCCCGAATACGGCCCCGTGATCGGCTAGTTCAATACACTTTTTTCCTTGTCGATCTCGATCTTTTCCTGTGATTTGATCCTGTTCCACCCACCAAGCACATTCCTGATATTATGAATGCCATGGCGCTTGAGCAGTGACGCGGCGATCACGCTTCGGTAACCGCCCGCACAATGGATATAGACATTCTCCTCTTCGCCGATGTTGGCAAGAAGCGCTGGATCATTCATGTCGTTTAGCGGCAGGTTCACGGCATCTTTCACATGCCCGTCCGCGAATTCCGCGGGTCTCCGCACGTCCAGCACTGTCAGGTTTTCATCGAAAGGGAGGTCCATGGCCAGTTCGTCCGGTTCCACGTCGATGACCATGTCGATCTCATGTCCGGAGTTTCTCCAGGCATCGAAGCCGCCCTCCAGGTAACCGGTCATTTTGCTGAACCCCACGCGTGCCAGGCGTACCATACTTTCGCGTTCTTTTCCAGGCTCAGTCACCAGTATCAGCGATGCGTCGAACGGGAGCAGGCTGCCGGCCCATTCTGCAAAGCGGCCTTCAAGACCGATGGACACGGAACCGGGAACAAAGCCCAGCGTAAATAAAGTTGCGGGGCGTGTATCAAGGATGATGACGTCACTACCGGCGCGCTTCACCTCATCAACAGACAGCGCCTTCATACCGCGGTCCAGGATCGCATCCAGCGGATCATACCCTTCCTTGTTGATGCGTGCATTCACCGGGAAGTAGGCGGGGGGTGCCCCAAGCCCTTCAGTTACTGCTTTGATGAATTCTTCCTTCCCCCCGGCACGTAAAGCATAATTCGTTTCCTTCTCAGTCCCCATAGTGCTGAATGTATTCGGTCCCAGGTTCTTCCCACAGGAGCTTCCGGGGCCGTGCGCGGGGTACACGATCACATCGTCCGCGAGTGGGACGAGTTTTTGCCGGATGCTGTCGTACATCATCCCGGCCAGGTCTTCCATGGTAAGCTCGTTGCCTTTTTGCGCAAGGTCGGGTCGGCCAACATCTCCTACAATGGCGTTGGCGCTGGAGATCGTGCGTCCTGCCAGGGGGAAGGCTGGTTGCGCGCCGCTGCGCAGCAATTTAGGGACATGGCTGGC